>JACOSC010000019.1 GCA_016179055.1 Acidobacteriota bacterium | reverse complement strand
GGGATTCCTGCTGTTCGTGCCGGGCGTGCTGTTCTTTTTGCGCAAAGGCATCGACAGGGAGCGCGGACTGCTCCTGATCTGGATTTTGGCCTCCCTGGTTTTTCTTACCGCGCTACGTTACAAGCTGGCCCGTTACGCTCTGCCCTATCTGCCGGCCGTGGCCCTCATCACCGTGACAGGACTCTACGAGATGCCCGGGAAGCGTCTACGCAACATCTTCCTGATGGCCGTTATGGCGCTGCTGGTCGTTCAGTATTACGCGCTGGGCTTCACCGCGTTCCGGCGCCCGCATCTGGGATCGGTGGGGCTCTTTCAGCCGGAACAGATCGAATTTTTCCCGACGCACCCTCGACAACAGGACTGGAAGCTTGAGGAAATGTTGGCGGAAATTACGGCAGGTTTCCAGCGCGCACCCGCTCAGAAGAAAGTTGTGCTGGGCTGCAATCATCCCATATATAACGGCAATACGTTTACCTATCTCTCGAACGCTCGGAACCTGGGTATACGCTTCATCGGCGCCGAATACGCCCTCGACTCGGTCCAGGCGGCAACCGACGCGACAACGTCTTACATTCTGTTGGTGGAGGCGGCTCTGAGTTTCTTCGATGGAAACCGTGCCCGCGCCCTCGAAGCCGTGGAGAGGGTACGAACACAGCCGTCGCAGTTCAAGCGGCTGATCTCTTTCGATGTTCCCGATGGAGAGCGGATAACGTTATATGGGAAACCATAGATTATGTGGTTTCATCCTCCCGGCCTACCGTGCCCTGAAAGTAACGGCTAGCGTCATTAGCTCGATATGCGGCCCCTGGAGTTTGGACATTGGCCACAGCCCCGCGCGATCCTTTCGTCCCTACCTCTTCGAGCGGGCGCCCCGCCATATCCCGTAGCTGGTTCGCGTAGCTCTGAAAGAGCGTTCTATAATAGCCAGGGGCAAGCGCAGCGCAGCCCCTGGTATGTACGATTATATAAGTTAAAAGCCCTGAAAGGGCGGGATACCCTTCGGCTCGATGAATACGTACGGAAAACAACGACGGCGGCCTAGGAATTTTTCTCCCTTAGTGCGCCCTTTCAGGGCTGGCGTGCTTCGGACGTTTTCTTTCCAGGGGCTGCGCTTCGCTTACCCCTGGCTGTTATAGCTCGCTCCTTCGGAGCTTTGGATAGTAAGCGGTACCCCACTCCCTACAAATGTACAACCTCCAGGATCCCGCATGACTGTGGTAAATGAGTTGCTCCGATTTATTATGAAGATATTAGAAGTTGAAAGTTGAAGGAGATTCAAAATCGTCAAAGAGCCCCATGAATAGAGCAGTTATTCATGCTCCTTGGGGCACACCGATGAATGAAAATTGCAATGACGCGCTTGGGAGCGCCGGCATCCTTACCGGTATGGGTGGACTCGGTCCGCGACACGACTCGCCCCGACGGTAGTCGGGGCGCTCCCAGGTATCATCAGAGGGAGGACAGCCCACCTCCCGAAAAGGCCTTAGTGGGATTCTCGGGGGACGGCAGCCGTGATTGATCTTGGCGGAAACCACGCCATGCCTGCGGCGTAAATTAACGCGGCGGCGCCGAACCCGACAAACCAAGCATAGTCGTACAGTGGGCGCATAAATGGGATCACCAAGCCGCCCCAGGCCATCGCGCATCCCGACAGCGTGGCGATCACCGCCCATACGTTCCAGCCACGAGTATAGGTATACAGCCCGTTCGGCAGGTACAGATCGCGCAGGACCAGACGGCTTCGCCGTATCACCCAATAATCCACGACGAGAACGCCGGCGATTGAGCCCAGGCCGCCGGAATAGCCGAGCAGCCAGTTGAAAATATAACCGGTCGGGTCAGCCAGCAATTTCCAGGGTTGCATGGCAAGCCCGATCAGGCCGGTCAATAGTCCGCCGCGGCGGAACGTGATCCAGCGGGGGAAGGCGTTGGAGAAATCATTGGCCGGTGACACCACATTCGCCGCAATGTTGACCGACAGCGTGGCCACGACGACCGTGAACATCGCCAGGGCCACGATCCAAGCTTGCTGAAACTTTCCGACCAATATTACGGGGTCCCAGATCGATTCGCCGTAGATGATGGCGCTGGCGGAAGTAATCACCACGCCCATGGCGGCGAACACCGTCATCGTGGTGGGAAGCGCGACAATTTGTCCGATACTCTGCTCTCTCTGGCTGTGGCCGAAACGAGTAAAGTCCGGCATGTTCAGGGAAAGCGTGGCCCAATAACCGATCATCGCAGTCAACGAGGGAATGAATACCGGCAAGAACTCCTTCCATGTACCGAACTTTCCGGTTTGCGCAATGATGGGGCCGATACCATGCGCCCGTTCCACCGCCCACCAGACCAGGAAAGCGGTCATGATGAGGACAAAAGGCGCGGCCCAATTCTCCACCATGCGTAACAAATCCATCCCCCGATAGATGATGTAAATATTGAGCCCCCAAAAAAGCAGGAAAGCTATCCATTCGGTCGGCATGTGTCCGTAGAGCGGCCCTCCCAGCAGATTCGGCCATGCCGGCCAGAGCGCGCGGAAGAAAACGTGCAGCGCTTGTCCGCCGATCCAGGCCTGTATGCCGAACCAACCGCAAGCGACCAGTGCGCGCATCAGAGCCGGAAGATTTGATCCGATGGTGCCGTAGCCGGCACGCGCAAAAACGGGGAAGGGAATTCCGTATTTGGTTCCTGGATGCGAATTGAGCAGGATCGGAATTAAGACGATCATGTTGCCCAGCAGTATGGTAAACAGCGCCTGTTTCCAGTCCATCCCGGCGCCGATAAGACCGGAGGCCAACATATAGGTTGGTATGCAGTGCGCCATGCTGATCCATAGCGCGGCAAAATTGTAAGTGGTCCAGCGACGGTCGGCGACGCGCACCGGGGCGAGATCTTCATTAAATAGCGACGAGCGCTCGATCTCGGCGTGCGACTTTAACTCGACGCGTCCATCGGCATGAATGATTTCGTGATCGGGCATAGATAAGAGATGTCTACAGAATTGAAAATCCGAACATAGCGGCCAACGGTTTTTGGCCGGGAAGAAACCCAGGCGCCAAGTTTCAATTTAATACTCGAGCGCTTTATGGCGTTGTGCCGTAGTGGCTATATAGATCTGTAACCGTTCACGGGGGTCAGGGGTCGGGGGTCGGGCGATATTGGTTGGATTTCTTTTCCAAAACCGTCCGCAATCCGTTAAGCATCCGCACCTCCGGGCCCTCAGCCTCTGAGCCCTGACCCCCGATCCCCGTGAACAGTTACATAGATTTCTTGCAACTGCTCAGCTTGTGCAATCTCCACTCTCGTCGGCCCGCGTTGGGCCGGTGCGGCCTGCGCGCTTCTCCATGACACGCCGGCATTAAATCGGCTCGAAGGGTTTACGCATCAGGAACTGGCCGGCGCCGGCGCGGCCGGTAAATTTGCCGTTATCTATGATGACCTTGCCACGCGAGAGAACGGTCTCCGGCACGCCTTTAACTTTAGTGCCTTCGTAGGGATTATAATCGACGCGCATGTGCAGCGATCTAAGACCGAGCGTCTTTTCGGCGTGGGGATTGAAAATAACAAGGTCGGCGTCCGCGCCGACGCATATGGCGCCTTTGCGCGGGAAAAGGCCAAACATCTTGGCCGGCGTGGTCGACACCAGATCGACGAACTTGTTCAGGCTGATGCGACCCGGCAGCACGCCGCCATTATAAAGCAGCATGAGGCGCGTCTCGATGCCGGGAGCGCCGTTGGGAATCTTGCTGAAATCGTCCCTGCCCAGCTCTTTTTGCTCTTTGAAGCAGAACGGGCAATGGTCGGTGGAGACTACCTGCAGATGGCCATTGGCGAGGCCTTTCCACAAGACATCTTGATTCCACCGCTCGCGCAGCGGCGGCGACATCACATACTTAGCGCCGGCAAAATCGGGCTCTTCATAGTTTTCGTAAGAAAGAAACAAGTACTGTGGGCAGGTTTCAGCATACCCGCGCAAGCCCGTCTCCCGCGCACGCTTGACCTGTTCGAGCGCATCAGAACAGCTTAAATGAACAATGTAGATGGGGGCGTCCGCCATTTCGGCCAGCGCCATACAGCGGCCGGTAGCTTCCCCCTCGGCGCGGGTTGGGCGGGTGAGCGCATGATATTTCGGGGCGCGCTGGCCTTGGGACAAGGCCTGCTTGACCAATACGTCGATAACCCCGCCGTTTTCGGCGTGCATGCAGATCAGGCCGCCGTTTTCCTTAGTGCGCAACAACGCCTTAAAGATCGTGGCGTCATCCACCATGAATACGCCGGGGTACGCCATGAATAGTTTAAAGCTGGTCACGCCGGCGCGGGTCATGGCGTCCATGTCGCCCAGGCCGGATTCGGTGAGTTCCGTGACAATCATATGAAAGCCGTAATCAATTGCCGCCTTGCCCTCAGCCTTGCGCGACCAGTTCTCAAGCGCCTGCGGCATGGTCTCGCCGCGGTATTGAATGGCAAAATCAATGACGCTGGTCGTGCCGCCAAAGGCCGCGGCGATGGTACCACTTTCGAAGTCATCGGCCGACGTCGTGCCGCCAAAGGGCATGTCGAGATGTGTATGGGCGTCGATGCCGCCGGGTATGACGTATTTGCCCGCGGCGTCGATCAGGCGCTCCGCCGGCGCCGTGATATTACGGCCGATCATGCTAATTACGCCATTCTCGATTAGAAGGTCGGCCACATAACGGTCGGAAGCCGTGACGATCTCTCCGTTCTTAATTAGAAGGCTCATAATCACTCCTTGCGTTGGCGTGATTTCTGCGTGATGTACTAGATCTGGATGGGAATTCTCATCAGATTAGGACAAGATCAGCCCCGTAGGGGAGTCATGTTTATAGCCAAGCATACCCAAAAGAGGCCGCAAGCTCCGTAGGAGCGATATGTGGTCGGTCGTGCTAGTTCACATGGCGCCCCTACGGGGCTTGGGTCTTAAAGCTGGCCGCCCCATACTATAAACATATCGCTCCTACGGAGCTTACATCGTACCGAAATCACACCTCCCTACGTTCACCGCGACCGCGGCGGGCGCCGGCCAAAGATCGATGGGCCACGGCCCGCGGCGCCGATTCACCGTAAGCTTACAGCCAACCGCGGCGGGTCTTAATAAAGATTGGATTGGCGCCGTTGACCGGTATAATCCACGTAAACGGTTTTTATCTCGGTGTAAAAATCGATAGCGGTCCGGCCTTGCTCACGCCAGCCCATGCCGGTTCCCTTAATCCCGCCAAAGGGGAGATGCGCTTCGCCACCGACCGTCGGCGAGTTGATGTGCGTAATTCCGGTCTCGATTTCGTCGGCGAACCGGAAGACTTTGGCGGTGTCGGATGAGTATATGGAAGAGGTAAGTCCGTATTTAACATTGTTGGCGATGTCCAGGGCTTCCTCGAAAGTTTTCACACGGATGACGGCCAGGACCGGGCCGAAGATCTCCTCTTGGGCGATGGTCATTTGCGGCGTGACATAGTCAAAAATAGTCGGCGTCACAAAGTAACCCTTGTCGTAGGGCGGCCCCGTCAGGCGCTCCCCGCCGCAGACCAGCTTGGCCCCTTCCTGCTTGCCGATGGCGAGGTAGTGTAGTACGGTATCCAGTTGTCCCGGGTCAACCGCAGGGCCCATATCGCTGTTCGGCTCCATGCCGGGCCCCACGCGAAGTGCCTGGGCGCGCGCCGCCAACTGGCGTATGAATTGGTCGGCGATGGTTTCGACGACGATGGCGCGGCTGGTGGCCGTGCAGCGTTGGCCGGTCGAACCGAAAGCGCCCATGATCGTGCCTTCGACGGCCAGTTCCAGATCGGCATCCTCCATCACCACCACGGGATTTTTCCCGCCCATTTCACACTGCACTTTCACCATGCGCTTGGCGCCGTGGTTGTATATGTGCGAACCCACGTCGTTCGATCCCGTAAAGGAAATCGCCCGGATTGCCGGATTGGTCACGAACTCCTCGCCGACTCCGCTGCCGGAGCCAATCACCATATTTAATACGCCGGCCGGCAGCCCGGCCTGCTGAAATATTTCCGTTACGATAACGGCGGTCCACGGCGTCAGCGTGGCGGGCTTAAAAACGACCGTGTTGCCGGTAACCAACGCCGGCGCGATTTTCCAGCAAGGAATAGACACGGGAAAGTTCCAAGGGGTAATGGTGGAAATCACGCCCATCGGCTGTTTAAGCGTATAAGCAAAATTGCTCGGCAATTCCGAAGATAAAGTTTCACCGGCGATGCGCCGAGATTCGCCGGCCATGAACTCAAGCACGTTAATGCTCTTTTGCACTTCACCCAGCGACTCCTTGAAAGTCTTTCCTTCTTCCAAGGTCAAGGCCCTCGCCAGCTCCGCTTTGCGTTCCTGCATGATCAGGGCCGCTTTGGCGATCATCTGGCCGCGCTGCGGCGGCGGCAGCTTGCGCCAAGCTGGATAACTCGCCTGCGCCGCTTTAATCGCCGCTTGGGCTTCTTCGATTGGCGAGATCGCTACCATGCCCAACACCTCGTCGGTGTTGGCAGGATTCCGGTTCTCCACGAATTTCTGTGATTTTGAGCTAATCCACTCGCCGTTGATAAAGTTCTTGTAGGTTTCCATAATTGTCTCCCATGGTAGGGGCTTGCTTGGCGTTGCTTAAAAAAGGGGATTTCCGCAAGAGTTCTCCCTACGTCATTATTGTTCTGCAAAACTTTGATCGAGTATAGTGATGGCTTGATCAACATCGGCTTTGCTGATGGTAAGCGGCGGCGACATTCTAATCACGTTGCCGCGCAGCCCGCCTTTGCCGATCAGCAAACCGCGCGCCTTAGTCTTCTCCATCATGCGTGCCATCTCTGCCGTGGCCGGTTCCTTGGTATTACGGTCCTTAACCAGCTCCAGCGCCTGCATGAGCCCCATGCCGCGCACGTCGCCAATCAACGGGTGCTTATCCTTAAGCGTATCGAGCCGCGCCCGAAAATAATCGCCGACTACCTTGGCGTTCTGGAGCAGATTACGCTCAGCAATAAAATCGATCGTGGCCTTAGCGGCCACCATGGATACGGGGTTGCCGCCGAACGTCGATATGGATAATCCTTTGAAGGCATCGGCAATCTCCGGCGTGGTGACGGTCATCCCGACCGGAACGCCGTTAGCCATCCCTTTGGCGGACGTGATAATGTCGGGTACGACTTCCCAATGTTCAATGCCAAACCAGGTATCGCCGGTCCGTCCCCAGGCCGTCTGCACCTCGTCGGCAATGAATAAACCGCCGTACTTACGAATGATGTCGACGGCAATCTTGAAATATTCTTTGGGGGGCGTAATGAAGCCGCCGATTCCTTGAATAGGTTCGGCCAAAAATGCGGCGATACGGCCGGATGTGCTCGTCTGTATAAGTTCTTCGATATCCTTTGCGCAAGCCACTTCACAATCGGGATAGCTCTTGCCCAACGGACAACGATAACAATAAGGGCTCAAGGCATGCTTGATGCCGGGAATCGCAGTCGCTCCCAGCCGCCATGAGGCCTGACCGGTAAGCGACATGGCCAACGCCGAGCGCCCACTGTACCCATGACGCAAGGCAATGACTTCCTGGCTGCCGGTGTATAGCCGGGCCGAAAGTATAGCCGTTTCGTCCGCCTCGGTTCCGCTATTGGTGAAGAAACTCTTGGTGAGGCGGCCCGGCGTAATTTGCGCCAACCGCTCCGCCATGGCGACCAACGCTTCGGTGGGAAACAACGTTGAGGCATGTTGCAAGGTGTGAGTTTGGCGGTCGATCTTCTCGGTGATTTCACCGTTGCAGTGCCCGGCGCTGATGGTCACGATACCTCCGAAGAAATCGAGATATTCGCGGCCGTCGATATCGTAGATGAGCTGCCCTTTGCCGCGGGCGATCACCAGTGGCTCCTGATAATAGGTGGCCACACAGGGATAAAGATACTCGCGATGTTTCCGTAGAATGTCTTCCTTGTTCATGGGATTCTCCTGCTCGGGGACGGCGTTGCCGTTTCCAACTGGACGCATCGGCGACGGGAGGTTGCCGCTCGCGATGCCACGGTCCGGCTCGACCAAGCCGCGCTTAAAGGTGAACCAGGGAAGCGTAAGTTTCCGGGCGTCGATCGCGGAAGAATTGCCACTTGTGCCGCACTTCTTCAATCATGTCGAGATCAAGATCAGCGACCAGAACTTCATCGTGATCGCGGCCGGCCTCGGCGATAATGCGGCCGCACGGATCACAGAAATAGCTTTGCCCGTAAAACTCACCAATGTCCCACGGCAGCTCGTGGCCGACGCGATTGATGGCGCCGATGAAATACTGATTGGCTACGGCATGCGCCGGTTGTTCGAGTTTCCACAAATATTCCGACAAGCCGGCCACCGTCGCGGAAGGATTGAAAACAATTTCCGCGCCGTTCAAACCCAGGGCGCGGGCGCCTTCGGGAAAATGGCGGTCGTAACAAATATATACGCCGACCTTGGCGTACTTGGTCTGGAAGACCGGATAACCGAGATTGCCCGGCTTAAAGTAAAATTTTTCCCAGAAGCCGGGGTGGCAGTGCGGAATGTGATGTTTGCGATACTTGCCGAGGTAGGTGCCATCGGCATCAATGACGGCCGCGGTATTGTAATAAACACCGGGAATTTCCTCTTCATAGATGGGAACAACCAAGACCATACGATGCTGCTTGGCCAGTTTTTGCATGGCTTTGGTCGTCGGACCCTGCGGGATGGGCTCGGCGGTTGCATACCAGCGAGTGTCTTGCTCGGCGCAAAAATAGGGTCCGTAAAAAATCTCTTGCAAACAGACAATCTGTGCGCCGTTGTCGGCGGCCTGCTTGATCATCTTCACATGTTTGTCCATCATGGACTTTTTGATAGCCGGTAAAGGCGCGGTGCTTGGCTTTTCATTCTTCGCTTGAATCAACCCACAGCGTGCGATTCGACTCATGCTGCTTTCCTCCCACCGAAGCGTTAATTGAATAAGAATGTCGTCGGAAAAGAAGCTGGTCAATAATGCCCAGTCATTAAAACAAGACGCCATTATACCACAAGCCCGTAGATTGGCTACAGCTTTGCGGTGAAGGATCTTAAATTCGATCATAAGAAATGCGTCTTGGCCGCTTTTTGGCGGCTCATTATTTAAGACAAGCGGCAGGATGCCGCTTCCACCTTCCGGCTTGCACCTTGTGCGCTTTTTTTGCGGCTCCTTATTTCTTGCCGCAAAGAGGCACAAAAAGCGCAAGACTATGGATTGAGAAAGAACATACTTACTGATCTCCAGTTTGGGAGCGCCAAAGTGGATGTGTCGCCCGCGGGCCATCGACTGATTTTTTGCAAATTTTTGTCCCTCCAACGCAACCCCCTCTGGCGGTTTCTAATTACAAGGAGACTTTCTTATGATCGAATTTAAGGTAAGGGGAGCAGCCTTTCCCGACCTCGCGAGCCGGCGCCCGACAATACGCGTTAGTATCTGACAAGATGAATCTGTGCGGAAACGGGTAAAAATTTTTTGGGAGGTAGCATTACACGCTTTATTCATGCGGATATTGGACGATTATCCAGCGCTCCCAACTTTTTGAATTTTCCGGTTTGGGTCCGGCTCGTATAGGTTAGGGCTGGTCATAACCTAAACATTGGGGCTAAACCGAAGGTTGGATATACCGGCCGCGTAGCGGCCTAATGACTCCAGCCGTGCCTTTCAAGGCACGGTAAGTCCGGCGTCGGACGAATCGTTCATGAAGTCAAAGCTTTTTGAGTGGCACTGCTGGGTGACGTGGCCGAACCCGCCGGGCACATGGATGCGTCCTTTCCGTTCCATAGTCACACTATTCCGCGTGCGGACCATACGGCGCGCCGCGGAGCCCTCCATATATATATATCAACGGCGGGGGGGGAAATTATGCGAGAATTTTTGAGGGTGCCAGTCTTTTTTCTGCTTCTCCTGTGGAGGTGCCAGGCTCTTGGTTTTCTGCAAACCTTCGGCCCGCTGCCGTTCTGGGTGTGCGCCCGACTTCAATATGGATAGGAGAGTATTCTCGAGTTTGGGCCGTGAAACAAAGACTGCTGCGTGGGACTATCATTGCCATCGCGGCAAAGGACTTACCTGACTCCAGTATGGAAATCGAGTTTTGATGCCGGATTAAGGTATTACCGTATGCTGGTTCTCGAATGGGCTACCGCTTTTCTGCCTCTTGCAACTCTCGTACAATGCCGGTCATGTCGGCGACATCGTAGAGAGCCCCGACAACCCTTCCATACCGGGGGTCCTTAAGTTGGTCTGGATTATATCTGATAAAGCCGTGGCTCTTCGCGCCCACTTTGACTTCAACGCCAACCAGGCTGCCATCAATGCCGATTTCTTTATACTCATTTTTTTCTTCCACCGACATTTCCATCCCGCTTAATAGTTTGCCTCCTTCAGATATACTGTGAACGGTCATAAACTGACATTTTGAAGGTACCCTGCCCAGTGATAGTATTGGAAGAGTGTTCGAAAAACTTCCGTACGATCAGCGAGGCAGGATACGATGATTACTATAACATTCACG
>JACOSC010000018.1 GCA_016179055.1 Acidobacteriota bacterium | reverse complement strand
GGGAGAGGCCCAGTTGAATGGGTTTAAAACCGTCAAACGCCCGCATGAATAAAGGGCAAAACCCGACCTCCAGAAAATGTTTTGCCCGTTTCAGCACAAATTCATCTTGTCAGATAATTAACGATCCGTTACGAGGCACAATGACGCCGGCCCTTACGCCTCGTAACTAACCGATGACACATGACGAGAAAGGAATTCCCAGTCACGAACGCGGCCGCTGGGCGGTGCGAAGGGATCGCCACAAAACGCACACGTTTACGAAGCTTTGGTTTTGCGCCTCACCGACGTCGTGGGCAGCGCTGCCATGTGCCGCGTTGTGGAATTCGCTCGCTGAGCTTTCCTCGCCGCTCGGTCGGCAACGGTGATCTCGTCGCCGGGATGTCGGCCCCCTTGCCAGGCCGTGCCCCTCAGGCTTCGGCCTAGCACTACAGCGCGTCTTGCAAAAAAATGGCAAACTTCCTCCTTGCGCAAGGAGGCTAAAAAATGACTTCATCAATAGTTAAAAGTGCCCGTGTGGGAGCGGCGGCGTTGAGCGATTACCGGCCGGCCAAGATTTTCGCGCGCGCAGCAGAAATAAAGATTGACAGGCGTAAGGCTTTCAATACACAATTACGGTAGTTGGGGCTTCCACCCGCGGGGGAGAGTTCTTGAAGAGCCGGCGCCTCACTGGGGGAGCGGAAGGCCTGAAAGCTAACGGAAATTATGCGTTCGAACCATGATCAGTGCAACGGGGAGGGACGTCGGGGACTCGTCAGAGCGATAATTCTCACAGGCGTTTATATGGTGGCCGAATTTGTCGGCGGCTGGTACACCAACAGCTTGGCGCTCATGGCCGATGCCGGCCACATGCTAACCGATGTGGCGGCGCTTGGGTTGAGTCTTTTTGCGCTTTGGGTCTCATGTCGACCGGCCACGGCAGAGAAGACGTATGGCTATTATCGTGTCGAGATTCTCATCGCGCTGGTTAACGGCGTCGCGCTCGTTCTCATGGCGCTGATCGTCGGCGTCGAAGCCTACCGCCGCATGGCCAACCCGCCCCAAGTCAATAGCCTGCCTATGCTCATCGTTGCGACGGTTGGATTAATGGTTAATCTGCTGAGCGCTTTTTTCCTGCACAAATCACACGTAGGCAATTTAAATGTTCACGGGGCTTTCTTACATGTAATGGGGGATACCCTGGGCTCGGTGGGGGCGGTCATAGCCGGATTGGCCATGCTGTTCGGACAGTGGTACCTGGCGGATTCCATCGTTAGTATGCTGGTCGCCCTACTGATTTTATATAGTTCGTGGCGCTTGCTCAGAGACGTCGTCGATGTCTTGTTGGAAGGTACCCCGGCTCATGTTAATATATTGTCTATGAAAAACGCTCTCACCTCCGTTCATGGTGTGGAATCCTTGCATGACTTGCATGTCTGGACGCTGACCTCCGGCATGCACGCCATGAGTTGCCATGCGGTGGTGTGTAGGGAAAGCAACCGCCGGACAGTACTGGCTGAGATGAGCCGGCGGTGCCGTGACCATTTTCAAATCGACCATACAACTATACAAATTGAAGAGGAAAGCCTGCAGGCTCAAGAAGCCCGGACCTGTCATGAATAGACACCGTATACATGCGCCACCCGCCGCGCTGTCGGTTGGAAGCCCGCCGATGGCCGGAACGGGTCGCCCCAGCTATCAGACGTATCATTCGCAACCCTTATGCTATTTCTAATAACAATTAAGGAAACAGCGTTGATAAAATCAATTTGGTACGGCCCAACTATGGGCGCCAATGTGTAAGGAAAAATTAAATGAGGAAAATGGACGATCGGGAAGGTTCCGAAACTAAAAAAAACTTAATGGATGACTCCTCGAGAAAAGAGGCGCCCCTTATCAAGCCGCAGCCCAAGCAACCCATGGAAACGTTGCGTACGGGGTACTCATGGCGACAGTATTTAAGAAATCAACATTCCGGCTGGGATTTGAAGGCCGTCGACGATAGTCCATATTCACCTTTGGTCAAACCCTTGGCGGAAATCAGACTCGCACTCATCACCACCGCCGGCATCTGCCATGATGAACAAAAGCCCTTTACCATGGGTGCCTTAACCGACACATTACGCCGGCAAAGATTTCGTGGCCGCGGGGATGCCTCATATAGAGAAATCACTCGGGAGACTTTGTCGGCGGAACTAAAAATTACTCACAATTATTATGACCACACCGACGCCGACCAAGACATTAATTGTGTCTTCCCGATTGATTGTCTCTCCGAACTGGCCTCTGAGAGCTTCATAGGGGAGATAGCGCCCGTCAATTATAGCTTGATGGGCTATATCCCTGAGCCCTCTACCTTGGAGGGCTCTCAAAATGCCATCATCACCGGACTCAAGCAACAGGGGATTGACGCGGTTCTTATTACTCCGGGAGACGCGCTCAGCCACCACACGGCGGCTCTCCTCCAACGGGAGATCGAGCGAAGCGGAGTGCCGACCGTAGCCGTAACCGTATGCCGTGATATCACTGCGGCCATGAAAGTGTCTCGGGCCGTTGCCTTGCGGTTCCCCATCGGAAACGTTTTCGGTCATCCTTTTGACGACACTATGCAGTTCCGAATACTGAAAGCGGCT
The DNA here is from genome assembly GCA_016179055.1 of Acidobacteriota bacterium. GTDB lineage: Bacteria > Acidobacteriota > UBA6911 > JACOSC01 > JACOSC01 > JACOSC01. The sequence goes on along the minus strand of JACOSC010000018.1, from coordinate 40,516 downwards.
CTGCAAACATTAGAGACCGCACAGAAACCCGGCGTCATCGTTGATCTGCCGTTTGAATGGCTGGAGGAAGACGAGGACTAGCATTAATGATATTGTAACTGTTCACGGGGATCGGGGGTCAGGGATCAGTGGCCAAGGGCCCGGTGGTACCGATGACTGTTAGGAATTATTGTGATTTAGAGATTGGGTAGTGGGGCGGATGCTTAACGGATTGCGGAAGTCTTTGGAAAAGAAATACAAGTACTATCTCCCGACCCCTGAACCCTGACCCCCGTGAACAGTTACGATTAGCGGTTGCGAGGGACGATATTAGCGTCATCCGAAGGCCGTGCCTTTCCAGCCTTATTCTCTTCGCCTTTGTCGATAGCTTTCAAACAGCGCTTTTGATAACAATCCAGAATAATCCGGCACGCCTCTTCCGGCGAATCGGTTACCAACATTAAGTCCATATCCTGCGGGTCAATCTTGCCTTCCGTAAGCACGGCCTTCTTAAGCCAATGAACCAGGCCACCCCAGTATGCCGAGCCAAAAAGGACTACCGGGAAATGATCAATCTTGCCGGTTTGAATCAAGGTTAACGCCTCAAATAATTCATCGACGGTCCCAAAGCCTCCGGGAAAAATAATAAAGCCTTCGGAGTATTTGACGAACATTGTTTTACGAACAAAAAAGTAGCGGAAATTTATGGCCACATCCACATAAGGATTGATGCCTTGTTCCATCGGTAATTCGATGTTGCAGCCAATCGAGAGGCCACCGGCTTCGCGCGCGCCACGGTTGGAGGCCTCCATGATCCCTGGCCCACCCCCGGTAACCACGGCAAAACCTGACTTAGCCAATAGCGCGGAAAGGTCGCGGGCGGCCTGATACATGGCGTCTTCTTCCCGTGTGCGCGCCGATCCAAAAATAGCGACGGCGGCGCCGACGTCGGCGAGCGCGTCAAAGCCGGAAATAAACTCACCGGTAATCCGCAACACCCTCCATGGATCGGTATGTGTGAACTGGGCGGCATCGGGCGAGCGCGGCGCCGGCTTCGGAACCATCGGCCGTCGCAGTAGACGCTCGTCCTCCGTCACGCGGCCGCTGCGCAGAGCCCGGTACAATGTAACATTAGGAACCGGTTTCTTCTTTCGTGGTTTCAAGCTCTTTGCCATACACTTCCTTTAAGTACAAACCTCTCTTCTATTAGGCGGCCTTAGGCAGTTCCGCCTGTTATTAATCCGGTTCTAGCGTTTTGGCCGAGGGAGTCGCGGACGGCTCGCGGCGGCCGCTCTGACCAGGTCGGGGTCGGCTGCATGCGATGTTAGGCGCAGCTGTGCCAACTAAAACCTTGCCCGACCTTCTCGAATGGCTTCGAGGATATCGAGTTTAGTTATAGGTAGTTTGGCACTCCGCACATCAAAAGGCGATATTTTGAGTGGTTGCTCTGGGCGAATGATGAACACTCTACCATCTCGGCTTCTGAATTTTACTTGCCCTTCGGTCAAGGCTCTCTCCAATAAAGTCGAAAGCCTCTCCCGCACTTCGGCATAAGAGTAAACCATTATGGTTCTACCTCAATGACTGGAATGCCTTCGCGCTTTGCGAAGTCGATCATGTTTGTATCGAGCGAGATCAGCGGCAGATTCTGTTCGATGGCGCATTGAAGAATATACGCATCATAGGCATAGATATTGAGCTTGCCCGCTAGTCGCATGGCTTCTTTCAGTTTATCTCCACAATCTCCAGCGAGATTTCCTGATAGACTTCAATGGCTTCAATCGCTTGCTTAAGATTGATCCGTGATCGTTTGAGCATTGCCGAAAAAGCGTTGCCGACTTCCCAATCAATGGAAGGAGGCGCAACGATGGTCGCGTCTTTGGTCAGCTCAATCAGCTTGATTTTCTCGGCTTCGCCAGCGACTACAGCAATCACTGTTGAAGTGTCAACTACGATTCTCATTGGTTGCAAACCGTCTCCCGTTTGAATTGCAGCACGCAGTTGAATTGATGCTCCCAACTGCGTATATTAGCAGGAAGGCGATATTAAAAACAAGTGGACACTCGCCAAGCGCGTGTGACGGCGTCCAAGGCTTTATTGCCGCGCAGAAAATAGAATCAGGGAATCCTTCAGCCGTATACGGTTAAGACCCAATCAATTTATCCAAGTGGCATCGCTGCTTAAAGCCCTACGCGGTTCACGCACGGGGATGGTACTTCTTATAGACCCTCCGGATTCTCTCCTTTGTGACATGTGTATAGATCTGCGTGGTCGCGATGTCGGCATGACCGAGCATGACCTGTACCGCGCGCAAATCGGCGCCGTGCTCGAGCAAATGTGTGGCAAATGAGTGGCGCAAAACGTGTGGCGTTAGTTTCATACGAATGCCGGCTTGCCTTCCGTATTTGGAGATCATGATCCAAACCGATTGCCGGCTTAGCCTGCCGCCGCGATTGTTCAAGAAGAGCACGTCCGATTGGCTTTGTTCCCGACCGGGTCGGTACTGATTTCGTACGGTCTTCAAGTATTCTTGAATTAGCGTCATGACCGAGTTGGCCATTGGCACAATCCGTTCCTTGCCGCCTTTGCCGAAACATATAAGATAAGCCTGCTTGATCACATGAGTTTCCGGCTCATAAGCAATGTTCAAATCATGCGTGCGGAGTCCAATCAGTTCAGAGACTCGCAGACCCGTGGCATAGAGCACTTCCAGCATGACTTTATTGCGCAAGCCGATCGGAGTGGAAACATCAGGTTGTTCCAGCAATTTTTCTACATCAGCAGGGCTGAGAAATTTTGGCAGGATCAGCGGCGCCTTGGGCAGTGGCAAGGTCTCCGTAGGGTCGGCATCAATCAACTGGTCGATCCGTAAAAAACGGTAAAAGCCTTTCACAGCCGTAAGAATTCGGACGATAGACCGGGCACTAAGCCCCATTTGGCCCAGATAGGCCAGGAACTCCGTCAAGTCCTTGCGGCTTACCTGCAAACAATCCTTATCGGTAGACTTAAAAAAAACCGCCAGCTTGCGCAGGTCTTGGCGATAGGCCGCTTGCGTATTACGCGCGGCGCCTTTCTCGACGCGGAGAAAACCCAAGAAGTCCTCAATAAGTTCATTCATGCGCAAATCCTTACACACTTTGGGCTAAGCACACGCCTCGTCAATCTGCGGAGACGCCACGCTTGAATTATCTTATCCATGACACTTCACGGTCAGTCTATGCGCAACGAGATAAGGAAAATACCCAGGAATATCAGCATGGCCGAGAGGGTGCGTCTCAAACCAAAGGCTTCTTTCTGCACAAGCCAGCCCAACAAAGCGCCAATGACAATGCTCACCTCGCGAGCAGCGCCCACACGGCTCAGATCCGCCAAGGTCATCGCGTAAAGAACCATCAAATAGGCCGCCATAACCATGAGGCCGCCCACCACCATAGCGCCGCCCCGTTGTTTGACTTCGAGCCAAAGGGCGTTGCGGCCGCGTAGACGGCCGACATAGGGCGTCAGCAAAAGTGCCGTCAAGCCAAAGCTGATGGTGATAAAAACCGGCGGCGGCATAAGCGCGACGCCCAGCTTATCGGCCAGTGAATAGAGCGACGTACATAGCCCCGCCGCGAGTGCCCATTGCGCCGGACGCTCGCCGACCGTTAACAGGGGTTTCATCAGATCACCCCACTTGCGAGAGTTGATCATGTAAATCCCGACTACAATAAGCAGTATACCGAGCCATCCGGGCGCACGCAGACGCTCGTGCAGCAGCCACTGGCTCCAAATCGCAATGTAGATCGGCGCCGATCCGCGGGCCAGCGGATAAACCACGGAAATGTCACCGGCGCCATAGGCTTTGGAAAGGGCGATAAAATAGGCGCATTCTGCCACGGCGCTGGCGATTAAGTAGAGCGCCAGTCGCCCGGAAATAGAAAAATCCAGCACCCACAACACCGGCGATGCCACCGCGGCAGAAACCGCCATCGCCAGCCACGTAAAGGTGAACTTGTCCGGACTCCGCTTAAGCATGAGGTTCCAGCCGGCATGCAGTGTGGCAGACAAAAGCAGAAGCGGAAGCACTATGGTCGGCATGGCTGGGTTTTCATTCGCCTTACGGGCTCCATACTGAATCTTACGCAGGCACGGCTAACCGTGATGTAAGCCATGTCTCATATGGGTCTCCATATTTTTCATTGCGGTTCGACCCTGATCCGCCGATTACGCCGACGAACGCAAACGCAGTTGATAAGAAGGCGAGCCATTTGATCTGAATAAAGATGAGCAGACCTACACAAGTATTGGCGCCGCCACGAGCGACCGGGTGAAAACCGGCCTTGGCTTGCCCGTCTCGGCTTACCCGCCCGCTACCGCAGGCGGTTCTGTTTTTCATTCGTCGTAGTGCCCCACCAAAGGGGCATGAACAACTCCATCTTCAAGACGAATCAATCATAGGTTCGATATATTATGCCCCGCTTATGCAACCGAGTCTATCATAGGCGCCGGCACACCACAAACAATGTCGGTCGGGCGTATATGGCGGGCGACACTTTGATTTTTGCACATGACAAACGGCCCGGCCGTGAGCGCCTATCCGACCATTCAAATATTCGTATTTTCCCATTAGAAAGAGATGATGTCAAGCCGCTCGCGTAAACATTCTGAAGGTACGATTTTCCATTGGTCATTAAACCGGTTACCGGTTAAATATGGAGAAGATAATACAATCTACGCGGCCGACATTCACCAAGCCGGCCAGGGGTCTCGTTCTTCGGCGAACTTCGAAAAAGTGTTTTTCCATAACTTCGTAGTACGCAGTTTTCTCCACAGCGCTTAGGGGACGGAGGTTAGGCAAGGCGTTTTCCCGGGCGCCGACCCATCCTATGATTAATATATTTTAATCTTGGTTTAACCGGTATTTAATGATGATTCCTTAGTATTTAAGGGCGAGCAAAACTTAGCTCTAATATAGGGGGACATAGGTTGCTTACGATGAAAGGGAATTATATCCGCACAGAACGGCCGCTGGCAGCGCTGTTGCTGGTGGTGTGGTTCTTTTTACAGGGCTCGCACTTTTCAATCGACCCGATAACCCCAGTTTCCGATCAAGTAGGCTCCGCAAACCTTGAAAGCGATACGCTCCCTAAAACCCCTGAGCGGCTCCCCACCAGGATAGATAGCAACGCCGCGATCGAGAATCTGCTCGAGCGCAAGAAAATCAACCCGGTCGAATTCTTTACACACTGGGCCGACAACAGCTTTCATTCCATCTTCGCCGATTTCAACAACGACGGCCTACTAGACGCGGCTTTTAGCGGAAGGTTGAGCGGTCACGATCATAAAATTGAAGTCTGGGCCGGAAATGGCGTCGGTTGGAATGATCCCGTTCTGCTGGAAGAATTTTATGCCGGCTCTCATTTATCCTTCTACGATATCAATAATGATGGCTACGCCGACCTCGTTACCACGGAGCCCGTGAGTCACCTGATGGTCGCGGCCTTCCTTGGCTCGGGCGACGGGTCCTTCACGCTATGCCGCGATCTCGCCGCCATGATGTTCTCCTCGGCAACCGCGCAATGGGTTTCCAGCCGTTGCCTCTCGGTAGTTTCCGCGTTACCTGAGCGATTCCGCTTTTGCCGGCTCACTGCTTCGGCTATTGGACTCTGCCTCAAGCCTGTCGCGCTCGGTCTTAGTTTCTCTAACCTCCACCACATCCAAAACCGTTTGTTGGACCTCCGCCTATGGGGCCGCAGCCCACCTTCTCTTTGAAACAGTCCTTACATTTTAGTTCGTCTTAGTATGTCGAGGTCTTAGTCTCGATCGCACCTGCGAGTCTCTAAGCGATAAGTTGTCTCCGCGGGCGCCTATCCATCTCTTGCTTCGCGTTTCATGCGCCTGTGGACCGCACAACAAAGGAAGGTTTATGAATCGCACAAATTATAAGTGGATGGGCTTGGTCTTTGTAATAAGTGTGTTTGGTCTCTTCTCAATGAGCTGCTCGGAGCTTAGGACACTGAAACTGGCTTCAGCGGCCAATGGCACGACACCCGTGAAGGTGGAAGCCGTTCAAGACGCCAACCTCATCGAGAGCATTCACCCTGAGCTTTTCCCGTTGGTCAAGGTTGAAACTAAGAGCATCGCTGACCAGCTTGTAACGAACGGAACCGTTACGCCCGATGTGGCGCGTACGGTGCCGGTGAATTCGATCGCCGGAGGAAGAGTGCTGGATATTAGAGCACGCCTCGGCGATGACGTGCGGAAGGGACAGATCTTGCTGGTGATTGACAGTCCTGATTTGGCCTCGGCGCTTGCAGATTATCGCCGATCGGTTTCCGCCGAGCGTCTGGCGCAGAAGGCGTACGATCGCACCAAGGCCCTCTATGAACACAAAGCCGTTCCGCTCAAAGACGTATTGCAAGTCGAGGAGGACCTGCAACGCGCCAAGGTCGATAAGCAAACGGCCACTGAACGCATTCGCATTATCGGCGGCGTTCCCGACCAGCCTTCTCCGATTATCGAAGTGAAGTCGCCGGTGAGTGGGACTGTGCTGGAGCAAAACACTACGCGGGGGGCGGCCATTAAGTCTCTCGACAATTCTCCAAGCCTATTCACCGTCGCCGATCTCTCCCGTGTGTGGGTGCTGTGTGACCTCTATGAGAACCGCTTGCCGGACGTCAAGGTTGGTGATCGCGCCGAGGTAATCCTTAATGCTTACCAGGACCGAACGTTCATGGCTCGCGTTGGGCACATTTCCAAACTTCTTGATCCGGCGACCCGCACCGCCAAGGTTCGGCTCGAACTGGATAATTCCCATGGCTTGTTGCGTCCGGGCATGTTCGTCACGGCCCGGTTTATATCTCGGGAGGAAAAAGCCCGGGCCGTGGTTCCCATGTCGACGATCATACGGCTACATGACAAGAATTGGGTCTTCCGATGGGAAGGCGAAAATCGGTTTCGCCGGACCGAAGTGCAAACGGGTGGGTCTTTGGAGGGTGGACTTCAGGAGATACTTAAAGGACTCCAGGCCGGCGATCAAGTAGTCGAGAATGCCTTGCAGTTTGCCGGGGCTGCCATGCAGAAGGATTCGTGATGATTCAAAAATTGGTTGATTTTGCTCTACGTAATAAATTCATTGTCCTCGGTATGGGCATTCTTCTACTCATTTGGGGCGCCGTTTCGTTCCATACGCTGCCGGTAGAAGCCTATCCGGACGTGGCCGACACCTATGTTCAGGTAATTACCCAATGGCCTGGCCGTGCGGCCGAGGAGGTGGAGCAGCAAGTCACGATCCCCATTGAAATACAAATGAAAGGGGTCGGTCAATTGACTCATCTGCGATCGGTGTCGTTGTTCGGCCTCTCAGTGGTCACCATGATCTTCGATGATGAGGCGAACAACCTGCTCATACGGGCGCAGGTTTTGGAGAAGCTCTCGCAAGTAAATTTGCCGGCGAACCTGAACCCGCAACTCGGCCCCGACTTTAGTCCCGTGGGACAACTCTACTTTTATACTTTGCGCAGCACAAATCCATTATACGATTTGATGGAACTCAAGTCGCTTCAGGATTGGGACGTGCGCAAGCACCTGAAATCGGTACGCAATGTCGTGGACGTCTCAATTTTTGGGGGGGCCACGCAAGAGTATCAGGTGCAAGTCGATCCCAATAAATTAATTGCTTATGGTTTGAGCCTTGGGCAGCTCGAACAGGCCTTGGCCGCCAATAATGTGAATGCCGGGGGCAGCTTCATCGAACGGGGTGAGCAAGCTTTTAATATTCGCGCCATTGGATTAATGACGAATACGGATGATATCGGCGCCACAGTGCTGAAAACACAAAGCGGGACGCCCATACGCGTCCGTGATGTGGCTGTCGTCACGCAAGGACCTAAGATACGGCTTGGCCAAATCGGCAAGACGATCCATCGCGAAGATAGCCGGGTGATTGACAATAATGATGTGGTCGAAGGCATTGTACTGATGCGCAAAGGCGCCGAGCCCGAAGCCACCTTGAAGGCGATCCACGCCAAAGTGAAGGAACTGAATGACCATCTACTGCCGCCGGGTGTGAAAATTGTCCCCCACCTGGATCGCAGCGATCTGGTAGGGCACACTACGAAGACGGTGTTAAAGAATTTGACCGAAGGCATCTTGCTCGTGGTGATTGTACTGTTTCTGTTCCTGGGTAATCTACGCAGCGCCCTGATTGTGGCGCTGACCATTCCGTTCTCCTTGCTGTTTGCCTCCATTCTCCTGGACCTGCGCCATATTCCGGCCAACCTGCTTTCGCTCGGGGCGCTCGATTTCGGCATGGTCGTAGACGGCTCGGTAGTGATGGTGGAGAATATCCTTCGCCTGGTGACGCGCAAGGAAGACACGAAACGGACGTTGGCCCAAAAAATCAGCCGGGCGGCTCATCAGGTGCAGCGGCCCGTGTTTTACGGCATCATCATCATCATTACGGCTTACCTACCTATTTTCACGCTACAGCGCGTTGAGGGACGGCTCTTCCGCCCGATGTCATGGACGGTCGCCTTCGCACTACTCGGCGCCCTGGTTTTTGCCCTGGTGCTGGCTCCCATTCTAGCGAGCTTTTTGTTCCGGGAGAATATGCGAGAGTGGCGCAACCCTGTGCTGGCATTTGTCTCAAAGCAGTATATGCGACAATTGAAATGGTGTATCCATCATCGCTGGGTTACCATCGGAACGTCCCTGGCCCTCTTGGTCGGCGCGCTCTTTCTGGCTTTCGGCGGGTTTGTGGGATCGGAGTTCTTGCCGCACTTGGATGAAGGGGCCATATGGGCTCGTGGGACGCTGGCTTCGAGTACGGGGCCGAGTGCGGCAGGCCATATTGTCCGCCAGGCTCGTTTGGTTTTTGCCGGTTTCCCCGAAGTCATACAGGTGGTCAGCCAGATGGGACGACCGGATGACGGGACGGATGCTACAGGATTCTTTAATACCGAGTACTTCGTAGATTTAAAACCGCACGACCAGTGGCGCGGGGAGTTCCGTACTAAAGAGGACCTGATCGCCGCCATGGATAAAGAGCTGCAAAAGATCCCCGGAGTACTCTGGAACTTCTCCCAGCCGATTGCCGATAACATGGAAGAGGCCGTTAGCGGCGTGAAAGGCCAACTGGCGGTGAAACTCATTGGCGCCGATCTCAAGCAACTCGAAGCCAAGGCGGAGGAGATTGCCGGCGCCATGCGGACTATCCCCGGGGTGACCGATCTGGGCGTCTTCCGGGTAGTCGGGCAGCCGAACGTGAACGTAATAGTAGACCGGGGAAAAGCCGATCGCTTTGGCCTCAATGTGGCCGACGTGCAGGATGCTATTGAGGCGGCCGTCGGCGGTAAAGCCGTCGGTCAAATATTGCAGGGGGAGCGACGTTTCGATCTGGTGGTGCGTTACCAGGAGCCCTACCGTCGAACGCCGGAGGATATCGCCGACATTCGAATTCTGGCGCCCTCGGGAGAACGCGTGGCCCTCGGCCAATTGTCCACTATTACGGTGGAAGACGGCGCCTCCATGATCTACCGCGAGAACAATGCGCGCTACATCGCTATCAAGTACAGCGTGCGCGGGCGCGACCTGGGCAGTACCGTGGACGAGGCGATTCAGGCGGTCGAGCAGAAAGTGAAACTGCCGGAAGGCTACCGACTGGATTGGACCGGAGAGTATGAAAGCCAGAAGCGGGCCAACCAGCGACTGGCCGTGATCGTTCCGCTGACGATATTACTGATCTTCATGATCCTGTACTCAGCGTTTAATTCATTTAAATGGGCCTTGCTGACTATGGTCAACATAGCCATTGCTCCGATCGGGGGCATACTGGCGCTATGGCTTACGGGGACGCACTTCAGCGTATCGTCGGGTGTAGGGATGTTAGCCCTATTTGGCGTATCGGTGCAAATCGGCGTGATCATGGTCGAGTACATTAACCAGTTGCGGGCGCGGGGGCATTCCATACTGGAAGCTACAGTGCAGGGCGCCGTTCTACGACTGCGTCCGATCCTGATGACGATGTTGGTGGCGACGCTGGGATTATTGCCGGCGGCCCTCTCGCACGGCATCGGCTCGGATTCGCAGCGACCGTTTGCGATTGTAATTGTCGGTGGGCTGCTCGTTGATTTGGTCATGAGCATCGTTCTGCTGCCGACGCTATATGTCTGGTGGGCAAGTCCCGACGACCCCCTGCCACCCGGGGAACTTTCTGATACGCAAACAACTACGCCGGAGTTGGAACAGTCGACGGTACCTTCCTGAGCATTGGCGCGCCAGTACAGAACCGGGAGCGGTAGCGACCCGTTCTGTATCAGTGCAGATCCCCCTGAACAGTTATGAAAAGATTAGTCTCTGACAAGATGAAATTGTTCGCAAACGCGTAAAATATTTGTTGCTGGATAAACCGGCCGCGTAGCGGCCTAATGACTTTAGCCGTGCCTTTCAAGGCACGGCAGGTCCGGCAACGGAACTCTCTTTCGTCCCGACGCTGTCGGGACGATTGAACCGCAGCCTCGGGATAGAAATTATGGCCACTACCTACACTTCGCTTCACTACCGCAACGTCGAGCGTAATTTATGGAACTGAATTTTCTAGGGCTCTGTAGAACGCCATTATTGCCCGAATCAATCGTCGCTGACGCGACGGTGGGCCTGTGGCGGGCTCATGCGATCCGTGCCCTAAAGGACACGGCTAAAGTCAACGGGCCGCTACGCGGCCGGTTAATCCAGCCTTCGTGTCGGCGTTATAATCTGGGTAAGGTCGAGACGGACGAGGGGGATTATTACGTGGCAGCCCTGCGGCACTGCCCCAGATGGTCTACCGCGATTTATTAAGAGCCTACACCTTTTACCGGTTTGGTTCCGGCTTGTCCGGGTTAGGAGGAGCTAGATGCGTTTTCACATTGGCCTGTGCCTTTGGCTTGTTGCAATAATCTTGGGGGCGGCCGTCGATCTACGGGCGGAGAGCCCGCTCGTGTGGCCATCGCCCTTGTCCATAGGCGACTCCGCTCAGGGGCCATCCACGTCGGGAAGCCGCGTAACTCTTCCCGGCTTGCCGCAGCGTCTGACCTTAAAGCAAGCCATGGACTTATTGGTTCAGCGCAACCTGGCCGTGGCCGCGGCGCGCTATGATATCGATGCGGCTCGCGCGGCTCGGCTGGTGGCCAGTCTCCGTCCTAACCCGATAGTCACCGTCGGCGCGGAGCAACTCAATCCCAGTATATCGCCCCGGTTCCTGAGAGGGATGTCAACCGATAACTTAGCTTCTCAAACTACCTATACTACTCGTATTGATCAAGTCTACGAACGGGGAAATAAGCGGCGCTTGCGGACGGAAGTGGCCAATTATAATGTCGAAGCCGCCGAGGCGCAATTGCTGGATATTCTCCGACAAGCTCTCTTTAATCTCAAGCAAGCATTTTACACGACGATTTTGGCCAAGGAAAATCTGCAAGTCGCCCAAGAAAACTTGGCTTATTTTGAGCAGACGGAGAAGCTGATTAAGATCAGCTTCGAGGCCGGCGCGGTGGCCGAGGTAGATCTGATCCGCGTACGCACACAGCGCGTGCAATACCAACGCGATTATACGGATGCTCTGAAGAGCTACCAGCAGTCCCTTAGAGATATGCTGAACCTTCTAGGTGTGGAAGAGGTTCCTCCCGAAGCTCTGGCGATTCCACAAACATCGAGCCCGGCAACGGTGGCAACTACGGCGCCGCCGGCCTTGCTGGAGACCGGAGGAAATCTGCGGATCAAACCGCAAACCTTTCAGCGCAACGAGCTGCGCCGGCTGGCCCTGACGAACCGGCCGGATGTGCTTAACGCCCGCAAACTGTTGGCCGCTTCGAACAGCTCCTTAATGCTGGCTCGTTCCTTGCGGCGACGAGATATCAGCGCCGGGATGGAATATCAGCGCGTGGGCTCAGAGGGAACCCTGGGGGTGATTGTCCAATTCCCTCTTTTTGTTTTCAACAATCAGCAGGGCGCTATCGACCAGGCGGTGGCGACGATGCGGGCGGGGCGAGCCCGTCTGCGGCAAGCGGAATTGCAAGCCATGACGGAGGTCGACAAAGCCTTTTCCAACTATGAGCTTAGCCAGCAGTTGTTGAAGACCTACAGCGATGAGTACATCAAAGGGGCTGAGGAAGCTCGCAATATCGAAGAGTATTCGTACCGGGCCGGCCATAAGAGCTTAATTGAGTTTTTAGACGCGCAGCGCGCCTACAATCAGGCGCGTGTGGCGATTAATCAGGCGAGGTTTGATTATCGCCTGGCCCTCTATCAGATCGAGCAAGCCGTCGGCGCCACTCTGTTGGACGAAGATCGTATCACGGAATTTAATTAACCGGAACGGGATCGGAAAAATCTCATCGTCGCGGGGACTTGCTCGTAACCCGCACGAGCCGGAACCAAACAGGTTAAAAGTTGCAGGCTCTCCACAAATCGCGGTAAACCATCGGGGACAGGTCCGCAGGGTCGTTACGTAATAGCCCTTTTGCCCGCCTTTCGCAGATTATGGCAACGACCCGCAGGCTGTATAAACTAGAGGCATAGCGGCCCATCAAATCTAATTGCTGTTGACAGAGGTCTGCCGGCAAAGTAAAATTTTTAGCCATACTGACGCAGGTCCCCAAGTCCTTCACTAATGTTCACCCAAATTTCAAACCAGCGATCCATTCCCTAGTTTTGGATTCTTTAATAGGAAGGTGTTATGCAGAGCAAATGCACGAATAAGTATGCCGTGATTCGTATGGTCCTACGATCCAGCGCGTGGGGTGGGCTACTCATGGCCATGAGTCTCCTCAATCTACAAGCCGAACGCGCGGCCAATCTTTCGGGCAAAGACCGACACACCGAAAACCAGTTGACGAGCCATTTGGAAGGATGCGCCATCTTTCCTTCCGACAATATCTGGAACACACCGATAGACTGCTCACCGGTTGATGACCATTCAGCCCTGTTCATTGAAACAATTGGCGCAGGGACGGGTCTGCATGCCGATTTCGGTTCCGGCCTTTGGAAGGGGGAGCCGATAGGCATCCCATATGTGACCGTGCCTGGAGAGCAACCTGGAGTGAGTATCTCTTTCAAGTATGACGACGAGAGCGATCCGGGCCCGTACCCTATTCCGCCCGATGCGCCGATTGAAGGCGGAAGTGATCGGCATGTGCTGGTGCTCGATCGTGACCGCTGTATCCTTTACGAAGTGTTTGCCGCCTTTAGGCAGGAGGATGGAAGCTGGCGCGCCGGCTCGGGCGCCGTCTTCAATTTGCAATCGCAGGCCTTGCGCCCGGCGGGTTGGACCTCGGCCGACGCGGCCGGGCTGCCGATCTTGCCGGGACTGGTGCGTTATGACGAGGTAGCCGCGGGCGAGATCACACACGCTTTGAGATTTACCGCGCCGCGCACACGCCGTGAATATATATGGCCGGCGCGCCACTACGCTTCGAGTCGTATCGAAATCCAATACCCGCCGATGGGCCAACGATTCCGTCTGCGGGCAAACTTTGACATGTCCGGTTTTTCTCAAGAAGGGCAGGTCATCATGCGCGCCTTGCAAAAGTACGGCATGTTCCTGGCCGACAACGGCTCCGCTTGGTTCATTTCCGGCGTGCCGGACGAGCGGTGGAACAACGAAGCGCTCAGTGCGGACTTTCGCAGAGTTAAAGGCGTCGATTTTGAAGCCATCGACGAATTCTCACTTCAAATGGATACCGACTCGGGCCAAGCCCGCGGCTGCGTCAAAGACTCTAACGAAGTTGTTCATGTCCCGTTGGGACACGACGACGAATGAAAACAGAACCGCCTGCCGTGGCAGGCAGGTGGTCGAGGCGGGTAGGCCGGGGCCGCGACGCACCCGGTCGCTACCGCAACCGGTACTGTTGCGTTTGGCGATGAAGTTTATCACTACGGCGACCCCGCCGATTCCGAGCCAGTCATTAAGATCCTTACAGCGTTCGCCAACGGCCGCCGCTGAAATACTCGATCTTATGAATAGGGTGGACCTCCCATAGGGTTCCTCGTGATAGGCCGATCTGCTCGGGATGGTCCTCGTCCCACATGAGCCATCCGCTGATTCGTACGCGCGTGCGCTGCGACGCCAGTCGGGACAAGGTGCTCTGCCGCCATGTGGAATGGCTGGCAAGGACACGTGGGCTGATCTCGACAACCACGGATACGGGCTTGCCATCGGTGGAATTGGCCACAACCCACAGATGATAATCATGGTATTGTCGAGAGCCGCAGTTGCACGATTCGGGTCCTTCGGATCGTATGCCGATCAGGTAGCCGTCAATAACCACCCCTGAACTTTCCCAGGGCGTCACATCATCCCAGGCCTCTTGCGGCCAGTCGGCGCGCTTCACGGATCGCCCCATGGTCGAGGCCGTGGGCGGAACGTACCCCAAAATATCGTCAATTATCATGGGGTCAAAGGCAGGCGGAGGCAGATCTCGATTCTTCAAAACATTGAGATCCGGATCGCCCCCACGTCCAATCGAAGGACAGCTATGAAAGGGCCCGCTCGAGTAAGCAAAAGGATCATAGTCCTGCGCCCAAGCCGGCATTGAAAATAATACAATCAACAGAGCAAGGTGTAGAATACCTCGTTTCATAATTCATCTCCCACTTTGGATTTTTTGCAAATCGCGGTTGGCCATTTGCCAACGTCACAACATAAGCTACTGCACATTCAGTTCGAAGTCGTCCACCACAAATGAGGTCTGGTTTGAGTAGTCCTCACGGCCGATGAGGAATACTCGTATGGTCTGCCCGATATAGGTCGACACATCAAACGACTGCTGAAAATAGCCCGGGGCAGCGTCGAGGTTAGAGTACGTCGCCAAGGTCGTAAGCCAGCCGCCGGCGCTGTCTTGGATCTGCACTTCCAGCGTGTCATAAATGATTGTGGTAGTGGTCTCAGCCGTGTCGATATGGAGCCAGAAGTTTAGTGTGGCCGTCGTCGCCGTGGCGGGTAGGCTCACCGGCTGGTAGAGCGTATCCGTATGCGTCTGCCCAAAGCCATCGAGCCACGCCTTCCAGGAGCCGGAGTGCGGTGGCTCGGCCGGATTGTTACTAATCACCAGGGGGGTAGCAACCCAAGGAGCAGGGTTGGAAGCGCCGTTCTCAAAACCGGGGTTGCCCATTACTTGCACGGTTCCTCCCCCACCCACCGGCGTCGCGCTGGCCTCCGGAGAAGGCGCGCTCTCGCCGCCAGCGTTCAGGGCCGTCACTACGTAATAATACGTCGTTCCGTTCACCACGCCCGTATCCCTAAAGTCCGTAGTGGTGAGACCGGTTTGGTAGCTGACTTCGCCGCCGCTCGTCGTGGCGCGATAAAGGCTATAGGACGTCGCACCCGAAACGGAGGTCCAGGAGAGCGACACCTGGCTGTCACCGGGCACCGCCGTCAATGACGCCGGCGCGTCGGGCGGGTTACCTGGATTGAAGACGATGTCCAAGACCGGATGGAGTTCGATTTGATTGGGCGCCGCACCAGACTGCCCATGTTGAAAATCAAACATGCCGACACCCGAGATGCGCACCGGGACGTTCACGGTCTGGAACCGTGTCGTGGGCGTATAGCGTTCTAGAAATTGCGCGCGGGCGTTGGCTATGCCGGCGCCCAACGGGCTACTACCGCCAACACAATTTGGGGCCGGAATCTCCGCAATCATAGTATTGCCGTAAGCATCTGACAGAACCAGATGAAAGTCTTCGTCGCTCTCAGCCTTGAATCGGACGAGGGTCGTAGTAAGCACCCATACGGTCGTTTCATAAGGCTGAACCCGATTGTTACGGGGAATCGGCTGAGGATACGGCCAAGTGATCATCGTGGCGATCGTATTTGTGGACGGAGCACTGAGGTTAATCAGGTACCTGTCCGCGTCCGTGCCGACTTTGACTGACCAACGCTCGACCCCGCACGCCGAAGCGATTTGCTCAAAGAGAAATTCGTGGGTTAACGTCAGCGCCCCAATCGCGCACAGAATCGTCATCGAGATAATTAACGGTCGCAACAGGTAACGTTTCATAAAATTCTCCCTATGTTTTGGTCGTACCGACAAAGATTCCCAGCCGCGCTGCGGTCGACTCAATGAAATTTATCCCTTGGTTAACGGAGCCGCGCCCTCTTTCCGTAAGGACGGTTGTGTTTAGACAGGGCATCTATAGCCTGCCAGCGAAGGCGGAATATCCCTCAGGTCGGAACAATTGAACTCATGGTGGCAGCGAGATTCCATCGGCGCCACGAGTCGCCGTCATCAACGCCTCGCCTCGAGACGGGCCTTAGAAAGGTAACGCGAATTCAATAGGCCGAAGGATGCAAGGAAATCCCTTGTTCATTCTAGGAGTGTGTCGAAGAATTCAAGAATTGGTTTTCAGGAAGAGCGTGTTTGCCATTATTATCCTGGCTATTCTAGAAACAGTGAGTCGCCGAACGTTAAAGAAGTTATCTGCGACAGGCTCCTAGCCAACGACGTTAATTTGAGGGACCGGAAAAATCCCTTTGCCCCAATCATCATTAGGGCGGCAACACGTTACTCTTATAGAGGCTGTATGCCCGAAAAGTTGATGGATTTTGTAGGGCCTCATGGCGTCCTTTGATGGCCGCTCGAGAGGAGCTTGTGATTCGGGGCACACAAGATTGATAACACCGCCCTATTATGAACGTTTTCATTCTATCATCGCCTACAGGGCTTTGCAACAAATAAATGAAAACACATGGCTTGGTGCCGAGCACCCATAGATTTGCACAAGGAGTGCTAATTGATTAAGCGCTCTGGACGAGGACGGAAATGCGCTGGGTGTGAAAGCGACCAAACATTTCAGGATTGTGGTCCTCAAATAAATTCCGCGTCCGAAAAAGTACCGGCAGGCCACATGGAAAGACTACAGTAGCAACGACGCGGAGCAGCAAGAGCGCCAATTCTTAGGGCATGGTCACTTACGACGGGTCGTCGATCTCTTGTTGACGTTGCGGTCGTGTGGTAGGCAAGGGTGACATCCTCGCCGCGGTGTGTTCCATCAAGAAAGGCAGGATCGCCTCCAAGAATTCCCGTGGTCGCTCTTCTTGCGGCGTATGGCCACACTGTCCTAAGACAATCATCCGCGCATTCGGGAGTAGGGAGGAGAGCCGGCGCGCATTTTCCATGGGAATAATCCTGTCCGTTTCCCCCCAAACCAACAACGCGGGCTGAGTGATCTCAGACGCTCGGCGCACAATACGCGTCGTATCAAACGCTAGTCCGGCCCATATCGATGCCCGGCCGCCAAGCTGCGTCGCCAGCGGTGCGTGATAAACGGTCCGTTGCTGATCAGTTACCTTGGATGGATCATAGTAGCAAAGCGACAGCATATGCCGCACAAGCCCACGGCGGCTATAGTAAAGAAGAAAAGTGACAACGCTGGAGAGAATCGGGATTGCTAAAAGGCGCCGCAGAATATGCAGCCGTCGACTAATGGTAAAGGCCGCACTATCAACCAAGATGAGGCCACTCACGCACTCGGCATGATCCAGCGCCAGCGCCATAGCAATGGCCCCGCCCATAGAATTACCGACGAGCATCGCCGCCTGAATATTGAGGCTCTCAAGCATGCGGGCGATAAGATGGGCCTGCGTTTCAAGACGATAATCCCCGTGCGGCTTTTCCGAAAGCCCGAAGCCTTTCAAGTCTGGCACAATGACACGAAAGCGCTGGGATAGCGGCTCAATGACTTCACGCCACGTGTATGAAGAGGCGCAGAAACCGTGCAAGAGCACTACCGGCAGCCCTTCGCCTTGGTCAAGGTAATGCAGCCGTACTCCGTCGACCGTAATCCAGCGACTGGATAAAGCGCCCGGCCACAGCGGCTGTAACGAATCCGAATTCAAATCCTTGGGCAAGCGCAACCAGGAAAGAACGCTCCAGAGTAAACCAGCCAGGATAATCACCAACAATACGATGAGCATACGCCTCGCCCTCCAAGCCGTAGGTCGCGCTATTATAACATAGCGCTGTAAGGCCAGTGTTCCGGCCGTCGTGTCGTGCTATAAAGTGCGTTGAAGAATTTTCCAACTTATGTTTCATACTTGGCAATTGCGCCGAAATCCAGTTCTATTATCCCTTGCTCAGTCGGCCCATCTTTTCTGAATTTTATAAAGCCGTGGCGGGCTAACCTAGTGAGTTCTCTAAAAAAAGTACGGGGTTTACGACCTTTATAAGCCGCTTGTATGTACTTATTTTTTAGTAATTCAACCGTTTTCACTTCTCGTGAGGAGCTTTCAGAGAATGGGTCTATCGGTTCCGTCTCAGCGAGTAAGAAATCCAGCAAATCATATTCTCTTTGATTGAGAAGTCGTCGCCGTTCTCCTATTTTCTTGTTGTAGGCACGAACCAACATTGTTCGGTAAACCACACGATTTATTTTATTCTTGATAAAATTATTGATGCCTACGAGTTCCGTGGCAAATCCAATAATCCCAAACCTGATAAATGGTGTTACCTCAAAGGGCTGCTTTGCGCGGCATTTTTGTAGTGATGTTTTATACTCTCTCTCATTGCGGTAAAAATAGTTCGATAATCCATAAAATCCATGTACGTTATAACCGTGCTTATAAAGGATTCCTGCCTCAACCAATCGAGAAACCCGACCGTTTCCATCTCCAAACGGGTGTATTGTTACAAGGAAAAAATGGGCAAGCAACGCTTTTATGACCGGATTGTCTTCCCATGGTTTTGTTGGAGTAGTTACGAATTCAATGTATTTCTTCATAAGTGCTTGTAGCTTTTCATGTGGGGCTCCTCTATGATCTCCTCCCATACTAGGGTCACCTACTTTCACCGGGAAATTACGTAATTTGCCGGGTATGTTGTCCTTGGTATCCGAATGCTCAGTGACCATCTTGTGTATTGTCAGAATATCACCCAAACTCAGAGGAGCGCTATCAGGCTTGAACCGTTCTTTTACCCAAAGCTGGGCTCTCCCCGCGTTTCTGATTTGAAGTTGTTCTTTTGTGATGTTCTCTGATGTACTTGAAGTAGTCTCCTTTTTTTCGAGGATTTCTATTTGATGAGAGACTTCCGCTTCCGAGAGCGGATTGCCTTCCAGCGCGGTTGTACCATAAACAGACCGCACGCGATTAAGCCTATCTAATTGATCCCGCCAGTTCGGGGAAAGAAAGAGATTTAAGGAGGCTTCCCTTGAAGCGGCAATGCTTATAAGGTACGAGAATAGACCGTCGAGCTCCAAGTGATATTTAAAATAAAACGTTTTCCAATCCATTATTTTTCACCATATTTGGCACAGTAAATTGCAAAACACATATATGACATATGACTATATTCTACAAATACTTAGTTAATATATCAACGCAATAATTGTTATTATATTCCTTAATGTGACTTGATAATTGGCAAGATATATGACAATAGAGTTGGCCACCAATTCTTGGGTTTGTAATACTTTTGGAAGGTTTTGAGTTACGTGTCTTTGAGATTAGGAACTATGACTCGACACACTTTTACGCCACTACCGGCCATCGGGTATGTCTGGGAAAATGGAAAATACTTGAACGACGAATCGGCATGTGCTAATATCCAAACTCCATTTAGATTTATGAAGATCAAAAGACAAGTAATGACCGGTGAAGGAATTGACCTGGCGCTTTCCAGAATCGCCGCCGAGGTGTTGGAAAGCCATCAGGGCCAGCTCGACAACTTGGCGATCATCGGCATACGACGACGCGGCGTGTTTCTCGGGCAGCGTTTGGCACAGCGCATTGAAGCCGCGGCCAAACGCACGATTCTCACCGGCATTCTCGATATCACCCTGTACCGCGACGACCTAACGACTATTTCCACATGGCCGTTGTTGCGGGAAACCTTAATCGAGTTCAGCATTGAGGGCAAATCTCTCATTCTGGTCGATGACGTGCTCTATACCGGTCGAACCATTCGCGCCGCCCTCGATGGGCTGATCGATATGGGCCGGCCCCGGCGTGTCCAACTAGCCGTTTTGGTGGACCGTGGTCATCGCGAATTGCCCATACAAGCCGAGTATGTCGGCCGCTTTGTAGAAACCAGCGACGACGAGATTGTTGAGGTCCGCTTGGCGGAGCTGGATAACGAAGAGCGCGTCGTAGTCGTCGAACAAAAAAAAGCCGGCGATGACGCATAACGCGCGGCCACCGGTTTTCTTATTAGCTTAACCAAGAGCCCGTCCTTCGGCCACTCCAAAAGTTATGCGCGTAGACGGCAGGTCGTGACTCGGGCCTACGTCGTAGTTACGGTGTAGGTATGACGGAGCTATGGTTCGATTGGCGCCTCAAGAAACCAGTCGAGATTCATTAAGCCGGCTGAGTTGTTTCGACGTTCTTAATAATAGTGCATTCATACCCGATGGCGGTTCCCCCGCCAGTTATCGTTATGGCATCATTCCATCATGGGCCTACGAAATAAACACCTGCTGGGCATTGCCGAGTTAACGGTCAAAGAAATTAATCAGATTCTTGACACGGCCCAATCCTTCAAACAAGTCGCCACGCGTCCCATCAAGAAAGTTCCCACGCTGCGGGGAAAAACCGTTATCAATCTCTTTTTCGAAGCCTCTACGCGTACTCGCGCCTCCTTTGAACTGGCGGAGAAGCGGCTGAGCGCCGATACGTTGAATTTTGCCGTATCCACCAGCAGCGTGACCAAGGGGGAATCGCTGGTAGATACTGCCAAGAATTTAGAATCCATGTCTCCGT
Organism: Acidobacteriota bacterium; assembly: GCA_016179055.1. Lineage (GTDB taxonomy): Bacteria > Acidobacteriota > UBA6911 > JACOSC01 > JACOSC01 > JACOSC01. The sequence goes on along the minus strand of JACOSC010000018.1, from coordinate 19,827 downwards.
CGATCATTGTCATACGCCATGGTTCGAGCGGCGCTCCCCACATTCTCGCCGATATTTGCAAAGCCTCCGTGGTCAATGCCGGCGATGGCATGCATGAACATCCTACACAGGCGCTGCTTGACGCCTTCACCGTGCGCACGCGCAAGGGAAGCATCGCCGGCCTGAAGGTCGCCATCATTGGCGATTTGGCGCATAGTCGCGTAGCGCGCTCCGGCGCCCTGATTTTTTCCAAACTTGGCGCCAACGTAATTGCATGCGGTCCCCCTACCCTGATCCCGCCGGATTTCGCGCGACTGGGCGCCGCGGTCTCCTATCACATTGATGAAGCCGTATCGAACGCTGACGTTGTCATGATGCTGCGCGTGCAGAGGGAACGGCAACAGGAAGCATTTTTCCCCTCGCAACGAGAGTATTTTGACTTGTATGGGCTGACCCGCGCAAGAATGAGACTGGCCAAACCGGATGCCATCGTCATGCATCCCGGCCCAATGAATCGCGGAGTCGAGATCGCCTCCGAGGTGGCCGATGGGCCGGATTCCGTTATTCTGGAGCAAGTCAGTAACGGGATAGCGGTGAGGATGTCCGTCCTTTATTTGGTGGCCGCGGCCCACGCTTCCGAGGATATATCCCAATGATCCTAATCAAGAACGGAACGGTGGTTGATCCCGCCAACCAGATCCACGGCAAATTTGATGTATTGATCGACAACGGCAAGATTATACGAGTCGGGCGCGCCTTGAAGGCCCCGCGGGCCAGCGTCATTAACGCGGCGCAGCAAATCGTGGCCCCCGGTTTTATTGATATGCACGTCCATCTGCGGGAGCCCGGGCGCGAAGACGTGGAGACGGTTCAATCGGGAACCGCCGCCGCGGCGGCGGGCGGATTTACCGCCGTCATGGCGATGCCGAACACCCAACCGGTCAACGATGACGCCACCGTGACGCGCTTTATTTTGGACCGCGCGCGCGAATCAGGGGTCGTGACCGTGCTCCCTTGCGGTGCGATTACGGCCGGAAGCCAAGGCGAAGTCTTGTCGGAGATCGGGGAAATGGTCAAAGCCGGCGCCGTGGCGATCAGCGACGATGGCCGGCCGGTCATGAACGCGCAGGTGATGCGGCGCGCGTTGGAGTACTCAAAAATTTTTGATATCCCGGTGGTTGACCACTGTGAAGATCAAGCGCTGGCGGCCGCCGGTGTGATGAATGAGGGCTATCACTCGACGCGGTTGGGATTACGCGGCATGAGTTCGGCGGCGGAAGAAGTGCCCGTCGCGCGCGATGTGATTCTGGCCAAGGTAACCGGCGCCCGCGTGCACATCGCCCATGTCTCCACACGCGGCGCCATTCAATCCATACGAGAGGCGAAGCGCAACGGCATCAGCATAACCGCCGAAGCCACCCCGCATCATTTTACACTGACCGACGAAGCCGTCTCTCATTACGACACGCACACCAAAATGAACCCGCCCTTGCGATCGGCGGACGACGTGGCCGCCGTTATTGAAGGTTTGGCCGATGGAACCATCGACTGCATTGCCTCCGACCACGCCCCGCACACGCTTGAGGACAAAATGTTGGAGTATGACCAAGCGCCATTTGGAATCATCGGATTGGAAACGGCCGTTAGCTTGGCTCTGGATCGCTTGGTGCGATCGGGCTGCTTATCCATCGTGCGCCTGGTTGAGCTGATGTCCTTGGCGCCGGCTCGCCTGCTCAAGCTTCCTTCAAAAGGCGCCTTATCCCCGGGATACGATGCGGACATTACTATTCTCGACGTGAGACGAACCGTTAAAGTCGATGTCCGCCGGTTCCGTTCCAAAGGCCGCAACACGCCCTTCAATGGTTGGGAGCTGCGAGGGGCTCCCGTTATGACTATAGTTCAAGGCAAGGTGGTATGGGCGGCGGAAGCGCACGACGCCGGCGGCCTCGCCGGCGACGGATTACCAATGGTAGTAGATGATAGCAACATGAAATAGCCCAAGAATCAAATACGCTATTACAATCCCCCATAGCACTCGTCGTATCCGCGGAAACCAATGGTGAACAACCAGGATCAACACGCCAAGGAATGTGCTGAAATATTTAATGAAAAAAAACTTCATGGGGCTGAGATTGATCAGATACGCCATCAACGGATTGGCCTCGCTGGCTACTTCCTTGTTGATGTGTAAGAGCGTGGCTACGCCATCAAAGCTGCAAAGCACCATGATCGCCAGAACCGGCAGCAAGAGCTTAGGGTTGTACTGGTCGGCGTAGCCCGATTTGTCGGAGTCACGCCGCTTGCTCCTGCGCCGCGCGTAACGGAGCGAGGCGAGCGAGAGAGGGTTTGTGGGTTTCCGGCGGCGGTCTATCCCTTCGCGGTTTTCCATAGGTGCATCACTTGGAGGGGGATAAACTCGTTAAGATTTAGGATAACCAAATAGCCCATGCCACTACAAGAGGAAAATGCAAGACGGGTGTGCGTCAAAAATATACGTAGGAATGAACAAGAGATAGGTTTTTCCGAGCCTCTGAATGCTGAAAAGCATTCAGAATAAATCTTGCCATCCCGCTACGGCTGGAAAACAAAGGCACTAAGCTCACAAAACCATTTTGTGTCTTCGTGTCTTTGTGGTTAAATGAATCCTACTATAAATAAACAAAACCCTTACCAGAAAATCCCCCTGGTTGATTCAAACCACCACCAAAATTGACGCACACCCGAAAATCCTCTTGTCTAAGATGTGGGAAATTGGTACGGTACAAAGTCGAGACTGTAATCAGGTGCTTTGGCTTAGGCGGCCTAATTTTTTTAGGCAGAACCGCCTAATTCATGTAGGCGATCACAGATAAAACCCTTTAGATGAAGAAATAAAATGAAAACACCACCAAGACTTACTGGTAATATTGAATTTGTTCAGGATAAGGATCGAATTATAATTGCAGGTGATCCAGAGGGCTTGAGATCTTTTGCTGAAATGCTGAATTGGTTAGCTAACGTTGATCAAGGATCAATTAAAAATATGCCTGATGGAGAGAGGGAACATATTCATCTGTCACCGGGAACACACATCAGCTATAATTCAAGAGAAACTGAAATATGTAGGCTTGATTCCAGAGGTACCGGTGATTTTCCAGAATCTTACAAGTCTGTATAAATAATAAAAACGTCTAAGCATTCGCGCCAGCCGACGGCAAAAAGCGCCGCGGCTGAGCTCAAGTGTTAGGCTCTCATGATGAATTCACACGGAACTTGTGGACGAGAATCGAAGGCGATGCGTCTAAGCATGTGGGCAGTTTAGTTGAAATCTGCCTCATTGTCGCATACCATTATAAATGTACTTGGAGGGTAAGCGATGTCGATTAAAGAACAAGTTACCCAGGAACTCAATGGCTTGAGTGAGGCCGAGCTTAAACAGGTTGCCGAGTATATGGCCTTTTTGAAATTTCGGGCTCGGATCCATTCGACGCCAACACTGGATGAGACGCAGTTAGCGGATCGCTATGTCGAATTTGCGGACGAAGATCGCCGGCTGGCGGAGGAAGGTATGTCGGATTATGCCAAAGGATTAATAGAAGAGGATGCTCGATGACCGTCCAACGCGGTGAAATTTGGTTGGCGGATCTTAATCCTACGCGCGGTTCGGAGCAGGCAGGAACTCGCCCCGTGCTCGTCTTTCAAAACGACCTGGTGAGCAAATTTACCACAACGGTTTTGGCCATACCACTGACGACGAACTTACGCCGCGCTTCTTTGCCTTCGTGCGTGCAGATTTTCAAAGGCGAAGGCAGGTTAGCAAGTGATTCTGTTTTGCTTTGTCATCAGTTGCGAGTTCTGGATAAGACACGGTTACAACGGAGGCTTGGGACTGTAAGCCAACAGACCATCTCAGCCATCGAAAGTTGTGTGATGTTCACGATGGGAATCGTCTGACATAGGGACCGCGCCGGATACCTCGTTGCGGCGGACACTGTAGTTGTTTAAACGCCAACGTTCTAAAGGCTGAATTCTGAGTGCCACGGAAAGCGCCTAACACCCGCTACAGTCGACCGTGCCTCCGCTGCGTCCGGTACGGCGGCATATGGCTACCAATATATTTCGCCACTGAGCATGAGCACCGCGGTGCCGCCGATTTCGATGGCTTCAATGCGTCCGTTCTGTCCGCTAGCGTTTACCAACACGCGTCCGCAACGACCAATGATGTCGCCCTGCTCTCCCAGGAATTCTCTTTTTTCCCGCCGCGCTGCCGGACCAAACATCGCCATGTAAACCCCCATAACGCCTTGCGCGGTCCCGGTAACCGGATCTTCGTTGATGCCGAAACTCGGCGCAAAAAAGCGCATGTGCCAATCTGATCCGGCGTCCATGGTTTCCAATGTAAACAGCGCCAAGCACGGGCCGCCACACCAATATTTCAATCCTTCGAAGTTCGGCCGCATACGGCGCATGGCTTCGAGGCTCTTGATCGGGATGAACCAGTAGCCCCCCTGACGCTTCGGGGGCAAGGCATAATCCAGATCCGCCGCAGTTAGGCCCAAGAGTCCTATCAACTCATCCACATTAAAGGTAAGGTCGGTAAAATTCGGAAGCGGCAATCCAAAAAAGACCGTGATACGTTCCCGCTCGTGCACGACACGAACCGGCAGAACCCCGGCTTGGCAAGCCACGTTGAGCAAATGCGTCTTGCGCGCTGCCAAGCCGTACCGGCCCTCCAGCGTCAGCGCATGAAAACTGGCGATGGTGGCATGGCCGCAGAGCGGCACTTCACAGGTCGGTCCAAACCATCGTATACGCACCGGCGCGTCCGGCCGCTTTGAGGGAAAAATGAAGGCCGTTTCCGACAGGTTCATCTGCCGGGCAATGGATTGCATAACCGCATCGCTGAGACCGGAGGCATCAGTTACCACGCCGGCCGGATTACCCAAAAAGGGACGTTCGGTAAACGCATTTACTTGAATAATAGCAGTCCGCATAAAACCTCCTTACAAATTAAGCCTTGAGGATAAGGTCGATGAGTGGCTCGTAGGGTCACTTGGATTTACCCGGCGACGGAACGCCTATCCGGGACTTATTGCCAAGGGCGGATAGAAGCTGCACATGCTCGTGCACTTGAGTGAGAATCTTCTGTTGGCAGACCGCGCACTGATTCAAGTGATCCTGAATGAGCGACGCGCGATCCGCTGTTGATGGAATATGATTCCAAATAACACCGATCGCTCGATTGCGACATCCCTCGCACTCCGCCATGTGATTCTCCACTTTGGGGTCCGCAATGAAATCTAAATGGTAGGTCCGTGCGCTAAAAAAAAGAATCGCGCTGGTTATCAACACAGCCACCGAGACAAGGCCAACAAAATAACCCCCTCTCGCCGAGAACAACCACTCGCTGGAGAACCGCTGCCTACCCTTGGCCACAAAGCTCAAGATCGACCTCCTGCGTTCCGGCCTCCACTGGCGGACACTTGCTGACCTCTGTTTTCTTCGCCATAGCCCTGGTTTTACCAATGGACGCGGAACTAACAGCAAGTATTACTTTATATAACTCTTCATCATGTTTTACAACCCCTAATTAACCCACTCTTCCCTTGTGCGCCTTGTGCGCTTGTTGGCGGCCCAGTTCTTCTTGCCGCAAAGAAGCACAAAAAGCGCAAGACTATGTCATTCCTTTTTGCGCTGCTTGCGCCTTTTTTTGGTTATTATGCCGAGAACTGGTTCAAGGACACGTATGGTTGGCCTTAGGGCCGCCTCGCTAGGATTTTATCACCCAGAAGCGCACGGTATGGGCCGCCGCTTTGATCGAAAGTTTATGGGGGCCCTTGGGAGCATCGGCCGAAATCGTAATGAGGATTGGCAAACTATTAGCGGTATGCGGGCGCGTCTGGTCAATTCGCGCGGTTATTCCAGGTCCGCTGCATTTCACCTCATTCACATCTTTCAGATTGAAACCGTGAATGGCGGTCTTCACCGACGTCCCGGGCCGCCCGGCCGCCGGAGTCATTCCTGTAATGATCGGCGGTGTGGCGCGACTAAGCTTACCAGGCGCACCGAAGTTGCCCTCTCCCATCCCATACAACAGCGATACTCTATTCATGTCCGTATGTAGCGTCGCCAAATCCATAAACCCATCCCGATTGAAATCCGCCATCGCCAGGCCGCGCGGCATGTCTCGCACACCAAAATTCCGGCCCGCCTGAAAAACTTCGCCCTTATGGCTGTGCAAAATGGATACATGATCACTATGGAGATTCACAACCGCTAGATCTGGAACGCCATCGCGATCCAAGTCGGCGGCGCCCAAAGCAATAGGGCTAGCTCCAACCGCGCTAGGCTTAGCCGCCGCGAAAGTGCCATCCCCGCGGCCATACAAAACAGAAACATCGGCGGCGCCATAGTTGGCCACGGCCAGATCCATTTTTCGGTCCCCATTAAAGTCGGCAGCCACTATGGCATTGGGCGAGTTGCCTGCGGCAAATTTCCTCGGCAACGTAAAGTTGCCATCGCCTTTTCCAAGTAGAACCGCGACGTCATTGGATCGGCCATTGGCCACAGCTATGTCCAAGCGTCCATCACCGTTCAGGTCGGCCAGCGCTACAGTGTAAGGTCGATCGGCGATCTCAAGATTTGCGCCGATCCTGAAAGTTCCGTCGCCGTTACCCAGTCTCACCGATATTTGGTTGGTATAGGGGCTGACCGTTACCAAGTCCATATGCCGGTCGCCATTCAAGTCGCCGGTCGCCACGAAGATCGGCGCCTTGGCCACTGCGACTCGGTGACCCAGGCTAAATTCTCCCGTCGGCGAACCTATAAGGATGGCAACGTCGCCGGAGCGCTCGTTGGCTACCGCTATATCCGGCCGCCCATCTTCGTTGAAATCCCCAATGGCCAATGCGCAAGGATACTCAGCGACGACCATCGAGGGTCCGGCCTTGAAAGTTCCGTCTCCATGGCCCCGCCATATGGCGACACGATTCAACGCCGGGTGAGCGATGGCCATATCCGGGTACTGATCGGCATCGAAATCGGCGGCGGCCACTGCATACGGCTTTTCCGCGACCACAAAGCTTTGAGTCTCCCCAAACGTTCCATCGCCACGCCCATACATCACTGAAACGTTGCGGGTGTCCCGGTTAGCCACGATCACATCCAGCCGCCCATCCTCATCAAAATCACCGAAGGCCACGCTGACGGGAAATAATCCTGCTCTGTAGTTCTGCGGCGATTTAAATGTGCCGTCGCCTTGGCCGGCCAGAACGGAGACATTATCGGAGCCACGATTAGCCGCAATGAGGTCGACAAGGCCATCCCCATTCACATCGCCCACCGCCAACGCCGTGGGGCCGGCGCCGGCCTTAAAACGGCCTCCGGCTCTAAAGCGCCCATCGCCCGTCCCAAGAAAGACCTGTATGTCGCGGCTGCGCGCATTCGCTACAGCCAAATCGGCGCGTCCATCTCCGTTGAAATCGGCTACCACGACCGACTGGGGATTGGTGCCGACCGAGAGCGTTGGCATGGGGCTAAACGTTCCATCTCCCCGTCCGAGCAAGATCGAAACCGAGTTGGAACGCTCATTGACTACGGCCAGATCCAACCGCTCATCGCCGTTGAAGTCACCACTCTGAAGGGCAATGGGATAATTTCCAACCGGAACTCGGGCGCCTACCGTGAAGCGCCCATCACCGGCGCCCAGCAGAATTGAAACGCTGCCGGACTCATGGTTGGCCACCGCCAGATCTACGTGTCCATCGTCGTTCCAGTCCGTCGCGATCACGGCCATGGGAGCGCTCGCCACGTCAAGGGACTGACCGGCGCGAAAAGTCCCGTTGCCTTGCCCTAACCAGATGGCCACACGGTTTTCGCCGGCACTAACTACAGCCAAGTCCTGGTTGCCGTCTTCATTAAAATCCGCGATGGCGACGGCATAAGGCGCCGACGCCACGGCGATGTTCTCCTGCGCGACAAATCGGCCGTCGCCCTGGCCGAGATAAATCGATAGATCATTGGAGGCGCTATTAACCACGACAAAATCATGATGGCCGTCATTGTTAAAGTCTCCCACCGCGACGAAGAACGGGCGACGTCCGGCCGGCCAGTCTTGACGGACCGGGAGGAGCTTGGACGGCCAAGTACTATGGGATGGCTGAGCACAGATCGCCAGCAGCACAAAAAAGAAAGTCATTTTTTTAATCGCATCACTCATGGTTGCACAGTATCGACAAAGAACCACGACTTGTCAAGATTACCGGACACAATGTCAGTAATTAGGATTCGCCTTCTCATGTGATACGTTCCCGAACAGTACGGCGAGCGGTGGCGACTCGTCTATAAAGACTTTGTCTGCCAGGCTTGACCGCACGGCCGCGGAAAGATTTTCTTTGACTTGCGACCGTGTCCGTATATAATTACTCCATATTATAAGGCATCAGGACGGGAGATATCGGCGGCGCTCAAGAGGATGGGGGGTTTAAATTTATGCAAAAACAATCAGACAAGTTGAAAGACTATCTCAATAATATTATCTGCGGCGAATGTTTGGAGACAATGAAAAACCTCCCCGACAGCAGCATTGACCTTGTTGTTACATCGCCGCCATACAATTTGAAAAATTCAACAGGGAACGGAATGAAAGACGGCAGAGGCGGCAAGTGGAAAAATGCTGAACTGGTAAAAGGCTATTCTCATCATGACGATTGTATGCCGCATGAAGAATATGCGGAATGGCAGAGGAGCTGCTTAAAGGAAATGTTCCGTTTGCTTAAAGACGACGGAGCAATTTTTTACAATCATAAATGGAGAGTTCAAGACGGGTTGCTTCAAGACAGACGCGATATTGTCGGCGAATTTCCCATTAGACAAATCATCATTTGGAAGCGCAAGGGAGGAATCAATTTTAACGCGGGATATTTCCTCCCGACCTATGAAGTGATCTACCTCATAGCAAAACCAAAATTCAAACTGGTTGCTAAAGCTAATGCACATGGAGATGTTTGGGATTTCAAACAAGAAATGCACAACGACCATCCTGCGCCGTTTCCAGTAGTTTTAATCGACAGAATTATTTCTTCAACATCTGCACAAGTTGTTCTTGATCCATTTATGGGCAGCGGCACTACCGCAATTGCAGCTTTGATGAACAACCGGGATTATATCGGCATTGAGTTGTCCCCTGATTATTGTTTAATGTCAAAAGAAAGAATCAAGAACTTTTTGAAACAACCGCACTTGAAATTTGCCGCATATTAAATACACCGTGAAGTCTACAGAGATCATAGAACAGATAGAAAACAGATGGCATAATGCTTATTGGTTTTCTCGTATGCTTATCAACAATGATAAGTATGTGGCTTTGGGTAAGGAAAACAAACTGCTTTCAACAATTGCGTCGTCACTTCGTTTGTTAGTGAAAGAAAGTAATGGCAAAGACACTTTGCGTTTGCAAAAGCAAACACTGAAGAACTTGATTGAAGAGAAGAAAGAGACGAAGTTAAATTGAGCAACACGGTTTACTATTTGTCTTTTCCCCTAAGAAAATCGGCCTCTGGCCCCTCCTCGGAATAAATATCGTGCAACTCGCACGGGAGGGAACATATCATTTATTGGAGGTACTATCATGCTTTCGCGATGTTTAACATACAAGGTCTATTGGACTACTGTTCTCATATTATTAATTAGCAGTTTTGCGCTAAAAATCTCTTTCAGCGAACCAACCGTCATCACGGCCGCCAACGATGTATTAACTTTTCATGGCGACAACAGCCGGACCGGTTGGTATGCCGATGAAACCATACTGACTTTGGACAATGTCAACCCGGACGCCTTCGGCAAACTTTGGGAGCGTGACCTGGGAGGTCAAGTTTACGGACAGCCGCTCTTCGTTCATAACGTCATGATTCGGGGACGGAATCGGGATGTCATCTATGCGGCTACGATGACCAATCGGGTACATGCCATTGACGCGACCACTGGCGAATGGCTATGGCCGGAAAGCGCCGATTCGAACAATATCGACCCCAGAAATTTTGGCACTTATCTCGGCCCCACCAGTCCGTACTTTGTCGGCGGCGGATCTTTCTGCCAAGACGTGATTGGGCCGGTAGGCATCCTCAGTACAGTGGCCATCGACCCGGTTACTAATGCCCTCTTCGTGGTCAGCATTACCAACAACCGCTACCGAACCATACCCCCGTCAGGGCCGGAGGATGAACATTTCTTTCTTCATTCCCTGGACCTGAGAACCGGCCGTGAGCGCACTGGATGGCCGGTAGAAATTCGCGGCTCGACCTTGGGACGGACGTTTAGTCCTCGCCGTGCAAGCCAGCGCGGGGCACTTTTGATCACCAACGGGCGCGTGTATATTCCGTTTGGCAGCCGTTGCGATATTCGCGGCACGGATGGCGACGGCTATCATGGATTTCTCTTTGGCTACAGTACGACAAATCCGAGCGCCGCTCCGTATGTATTCTCGCCCGCCGTTGCGCAGAGCGGCGGCGGTATATGGGGACCCGGCGGAGTCAGCGCCGATAGTCAAGGGAACATTTTTGTTGTAACCGGCAATGGCGACCCTCCTCCACCTCCGGGGGTAGACTATAGTATGAGTATAATGCGGTTGCCCTTCGACCTGCGCTTCTCCCCGCAAACCGCGAATTTCTACACGCCGGCGAATCAGGCCACGCTCAACCGCTTCGACTGGGACCTCGGAGGCTCCACGGCCACGATCTTGCCGATACAGTCTGATACCACTACGCCCAACCTGATCGTTACCGGCGGCAAGGATGGCCGGGTGTACCTGGTCAACCGCGACAATTTAGGCGGCTACGGCGGGCCGTCGCGCCTTCCCGACGATGACGAAGACCTCAATCCGGATGATGCCGCCCTGCTAAAAAGGCGTTTTTGGACCGGCAGTGAGATTGGCGGCATTAAAACAGTCCCCGCTTATTTCAAAGCCTCGGATGGCACGACTGTGGTTTTCATTACGGGAGTGAACCAGGAAGGCCGGTTGGAAGCGGGTGGGGCCAAAGTCATAACGCTTCTGCTTTACACGAATCCCGATACCGGCCAGAGCACTTTTGATCCATTGTGGGAATCGGAAGCCATCGCGACCAGCACTGTGCCGGTGGTTTCCAGCAACGGCGGCGATAACGGAATTGTTTGGGTCGTCGACGCGCGCAAAGATATCGCGGGTCGTTCCGGCGATTCGACAACCGATACGGCTGCGCTGCTTGCCTACGATGCGCTTAGCGGGACGCCACTCTACACGTCACGAAATGGCATTCTTACCGCTAATAACTTGGAGCGGGACCGCTTGCGGGATGGCCGCAAGTTCTGCGCCCCGATTGTCCGCGACGGCAAGGTCTACGTCGGTACAACCGGAATTGTCGCTTACGGTCTGTTGGGAGCCGGCGCCCGTCGCGCTGCGCCCGCAGAAATCGCCGAGCCGTATAACCTGGCATTAAGAGTGGATGCCACGGCCATCGCCAGTGTTTTGGAGCCCACCGGCGGCGGCAACCGTGATGTGAATGCCATTCGCCAAGGGGCGTGGAAGTTCTGTACCGGGACACGCGGGTACACGGAGTACAATACGTTTGATGATTCGCCTCAGCAGACGGTCTACTTTGGCATTCAGTTTCCCACGGCGCAAACCTTCAATGAGCTCGATTTCCAACTGGGCGGCACGAATCACGGAGAGCTCTTTGGCGACGGCGGTTGGTTCGCTACGGGCTCCGTGCGCGTAGAAGTTTTTAACGGAGCGCAATGGGAAAATATTTCCGGAGTGCAGTGGAACGGTTATCGCGCCGGCGGCCCGAGCCGGCCGGAAGCCTCGCTGACCGCCCCTTATGGGGTCCCGCTACGCGCGTTCGACATTTTCAAGGCGCGCTTCTCCGCGGTAACCGGCTTTGGCGTCCGTGTTGTGGGAACGCCAGGCCGCGGGTCTTCGACCAACGCCATGGGCAGTTGCGGCCAAATACGAGTGTTCAACCGTTAACGTTAGGCGAATGGTACGGCCCTTAGCCGGAACCAAAGAAGCGAAAATCTCAAAAGTTGGAGGCGCTTCAAAATCGTGAAATACCCGCATCAATAGAGGGCGGAACGGCAGCTCCAGAAAATATTTTGCCAGTAAAAACACAAATTCCACGACTAAGGTACTGAGTAGGTATCCTGGAAGGCGATAAGATAATTTTCGAAGGCGCCTCTGGAAAATATTTCATCGCGCAACGCCACGGGAGATTCGCTGATCGACCAAGTGCCAATAAAGAGATCGAACGTAGCAAGGCGCGCAAAAATCTCCTGGGAGGAACAGCATAAAATCCCATAGGGATTTCGATCAAATTCATCCAAATTTTTATAGACGGCAAATCCGTAGGATTTCAAGAAATAATATTGAAGCAGAGAGAACTCCGGCAAATCGAAAATCACATACTTGCCCATGAAATTCAGATGATGCACTAAGCGACACATGCTCCCATAGCCGCCGCCGAACTCAAATATGGAGTTGAAGCTCTTGATCCGCTGGTGGCTGATCCTTTCAAACTGATAGGCGCTATAAGCATTGTGTATGAGATTTTCACTGGAACATGGATAAAACGGCGCTCGAGTAGAATGACCAATGTTCGACTCCTGCAATCCATTTTTCCAATAATCCTCCCAATCCTCCGCGACCTTTGTAGCTCGGATAATTCCTGCGCGGCATATCGGCTCGCCACCACGTACATGGTATCAATCACCACCCGCCAGTGCAGAAATTGGCGCAGTGGCTCATTGATCATCAGGTTGAGCAAATGCTGTCGGTTTTCGAACCACCGCGGTTCTTCATTTTGCTTTTTCAGCAATGCCGCCAATCTCTCCGCTTCTTCTTGAACGTGATGCTCCAAATCCATTTTCACCTCCGAGCCGTTCGCAGCACATCGGGGATTACTCGTGCAACACCGTCCTCCTCGGCCCAATCGTTCGCCCGCGGTGTCCTCCGCTTCATACCCATATCCTTATCACCCAGCTTTCTCGATATGCGCCAGCAATGATTCAATATAAGCCTGTACATCCGGATCGATTCTAGTAAACTGCACACCCATGCCCAGTCCGTCCTGCTTGAAACGAACCTGACCTTGCGCTTCTATGGGCTGCTCATACCCCTGCAGATTAAACTTCAAGTCGACTATCGTGCCCACGGGAGGCGGCAGCATACAATCAATAAACAAGCCGCCTGAGCTTATATCGAGTAACCGCGTGGGTCTTTTATCCATTCTCCCACTGAACATAACCATTATTTCGTTAAGAAGCGCCAATCTCTTGTGCCGTCGCTTCTCGGCAGCCAATGTACCAACCATCATCGGAGACTCCTAACGATAAGTCGGCCCCTGTTGCCGACGCGTCAACATTATCGAGATCGAGGGGGTTTGAAGAAAAGAGAAAACTATTTAATTTGAATACTGAGGGGAATGGGGCTCGCGATCAACGTCGCCGACGCCCCTAATGGTATCCTGCGTCCGCGGTCATCCGAGACTGAAAGTCTAGGCCACCAACTCATGGTGGAGCCCTACTTATATCTCGCACGTTCGGGGATTTCTTCGCCCATGCTAAATAGAATACCGCAAGTGGCGCTATTTGTCTCTTACATCTTTTGCTTCACTCTCTTCAAGGACCGCTTGGGCCGCCGCCAGTCGAGCGATAGGCAGCCTGCGGGGTGAACAGGAGACATAATCAAGCCCAATACTATGACAAAACTTGACGCTACGGGGATCGCCGCCATGCTCGCCGCAGATGCCAATCTTAAGCTTTGGACTGACGCCACGACCCAGCTTCACGCACATATCCATTAATTTTCCAACGCCGGCGCGATCGATACTCTCGGTCGGGTCGCCGGGGATTATCTTATCCTCCACGTACTTGCCGATAAACTTTCCGGCATCGTCGCGGCTGATGGCGTAGGTCATCTGCGTCAAATCATTTGTTCCAAAAGAGAAGAACGAAGCTTCCTGGGCTATCTCGTCGGCTGTCAACGCGGCCCGCGGCACCTCGATCATGGTTCCAAAAGAGTACTTCACTTTGCGACCGGCCCGTTTCATGGACTCCCGAGCAACGGCGTCAAGTTTTTGCTTAATCACGCGCAACTCATTAACGTGACCAACCAGCGGTATCATGATTTCCACATCGGTTTTGATGCCGTCTCTCGCACAGTCGCAAGCCGCACCAATGATGGCGCCCACTTGCATCTGGACGATCTGCGGAAAAACAATGCTCAACCGGCACCCGCGCAACCCCAGCATAGGGTTGGCTTCCTGCATCTCTCGGACTTTGCTCAGTAGATGCTCTTTGCGTTTAAGCGTCGAAGAACCGGGATTGGTTAAGCGAAGCCTAGTAACCGCTTCCAGGAGCTCGTCATGGCGGGGCAGGAATTCATGCAACGGCGGATCAATCAAGCGTATGGTCACGGGTCGGCCGCCCATGGCTTTAAAAATGCCGTAAAAATCTCCGCGCTGCATGGGCTCCAATTTGTCCAGCGCCACTTGACGGATCTTGTCGGTTTCCGCCAAGATCATTTGGCGGACGATCGGCAAACGCGACGGCTCCAGGAACATATGTTCCGTACGGCATAAGCCGATACCCTGGGCGCCAAACTCTACGGCTTGCGCCGCCTGTTCCGGCGTATCGGCGTTGGCCCGCACACCGAGGCGCCGAACCGCATCAGCCCAGGCCATGAAGGTCTTGAATTCGTCGCTGATCGCCGAGGGCTCGGTTTGCATTTGACCGATATAGACGACTCCGGCTGTGCCATCCAAAGAAATCCAGTCACCCTCTTTCAATTGAAAACCATTGGAGCGGACACGGCGACCCTCTTCATCCACGTGCATGTCACCGGCCCCGCAAATGGTCGGGATGCCAAACTGGCGCGCCACCAAGGCGGCATGCGAGGTCCTCCCACCGCGGGCGGTCAGCACACCCTGAGCCGCCAGCATACCATCGATATCATCCGGGTTGGTCTCCTCTCGCACCAGTATGATCTTCTCGCCACGGCCGCCTTTTCCCAAGCGCGCCGCCGTATGAGAATCCAAAACGATGCGCCCAACCGCGCCGCCCGGGCCGGCGTTCATCCCTTTAACAAACACGCTGGGTTTTCCATTTACTTTCAATCGTGGATGGAGACACTGCTCCAACTGCTCCGGTGGCAGCCGCAACAGCGCCTCGGCACGCGTGATGCGTTTCTCTTTGACCATGTCGACGGCAATTTTTACGGCCGCCGGACCGGTGCGCTTGCCGGTTCTACACTGCAAGATAAACAAACGGCCGCGCTCGATGGTGAACTCGATGTCTTGCATCTCTCGGTAATGGTCTTCCAGTATCCGACAAGCTTTCTCAAATTGCTTATAAATAGTAGGATCTTGTTTCGCCAATTGGCTAATAGGAACCGGCGTGCGCACACCGGCCACCACGTCTTCGCCCTGCGCGTTCATCAGATACTCGCCGTACAGTCCCTTTTCTCCGTTGGCGGGATTGCGTGTGAAAGCCACGCCAGTGCCGCTGTCGGTCCCCATGTTGCCGAAAACCATACATTGCACATTAACCGCCGTGCCCAAATCGTCCGGGATCTTTTCAGTACGCCGGTACGTGATGGCGCGGGGATTATTCCAGGAACGAAAAACGGCTTCCACGGAATATTGCAACTGAACCAATGGATCTTCCGGAAAGGCGTGGCCTTTGCGTTTCCGGTAATGCGCTTTGAATTGCGCGCAGAGCGTCTTGAGATGGGCCGAGTCCACCTCCGTATCCAGCTTAACGCCGAGCTTGTGCTTCAGCGCGCCAAAGATGGCTTCAAAGGATTTTTTATCGACGTCCATGACAACGTCGCCAAACATCATAATGAACCGCCGATACGCATCCCAAACAAACCGCTCGTTATGAGTAAGCGCGAGGAGACCCTCCGCCGTCTGATCGTTGAGACCAAGGTTCAGAACGGTATCCATCATTCCGGGCATAGAGAACTTGGCGCCGCTGCGCACGGACACCAGCAACGGATTAGTCGGATCGCCAAACTTTTTGCCAATTTTGGCTTCGACCTTAGCCAGCGCCGCATGAATTTCATCCGTCAATCCCGCCGGCAATTGATTGCCCAGCCGCACAAATTCATTACATACTTCCGTCGTGATGGTAAAACCGGGCGGGACGGCCAGTCCAATGTTGGTCATCTCGGCCAGGTTGGCGCCCTTGCCTCCCAGCAAATCACGCATGTCCCGATTTCCCTCTTCAAACATCCAGACTCGCTTTTGCATTTCCATTAGCCCATCCTTGCTTACCCGGTCGCTACCGCTCCCGGTTCTGTGCGCTCGTTCGGCGCGCGGTTTTGGTTACGCCAAATCATCCTTTAAGAACAGCCGTACATATGCTCGCCTTCAGGCCAGTTACTTGACTGGCAGGAATCCGCTTATAACCAACTCCCGACCTATTCTACCCAACCTTCCGCTAGTATGACAATATTAAAATCCTTGTAACTGTTCAGGGCGGTCCCCGAAGGGGACCTGGTTAATAGCCGTGGGTGGCGCCTCGCGCCACCCACGGAATGCCATCACCCCCGGCCGGACCCTGTAAGGGTCCAAGTAGGGTCCGGTGTGGGTGGACGACTGCGACCCTTTCAGGGTCGGCCTGCACGGGGGTTACTGTCCGGGGGTGGCGGAACGCCACCCCCGGCTATTAACAGCGTCCCCCTCGGGGACCGGAAGCCATAGGGCCACCTTTTGTCGAAAGGCTCATCAGCGGACCCCTTTGAACAGTTACAATTCCTTGAGACCTCTCGTTTTTTTTTGATTCTGGAAACAGCCAACGGGACTCTCAGAGGCCCACCGTCTATGGCGCAGGTCAATCAATCACTACTCCCGCATAGGCCACGACATGACGAAAATCTCCAGTAACATGCCCCGAATGCGCATACTTGATCAGTTTGACTTGTTTAGCGCCTAATAATCGACAGGCCTCCAGCATAACTACGGCCGGCGCATAACCGCACATGGTAAGTTGCTCTTGCACTACGGCGAAGTGCAATCCGGTAGGATCCAAGCGAAAAATGGCCTCAAGGGCTTTTTGGTCCTGCCGCCACGCCACTTCGGCCGGCTGATAGTGGGTCATATCCGAGCTGGTTACCATGAGCACTCTTTCGGGGTAAGCGGATAGCGCGGCCGCAATGGCTTGACCTGCTTTCAAGAGCGTCGATAGACGATGAACACCGATCGTAATCGGAACAAAAGTAAAGCGCGGAACCAAATACTGCAGAAAAGGAAGCTGAACCTCTAAGGCGTGCTCCTCCTGATGCGCCAGAGCATCCTCCTCGAACAGGGCTCCCTGGCCGAGCAGGGCTTGCGCAAGATCGGAGGCGATGGGGGCCGCGCCAAAGGGTGTCTCCCAGTGCTCGAGCGACATGATAGAGAGCAAGGCGCCTTGTCCGGTATGATTGGGTCCTAAGAGGAGATAGGTTTGCGGCAGGTTGGTAGCGGCGTATGTGGCGCCGGCTACGGCGCCGGAGTACATATATCCGGCATGGGGGACGATTATTCCCAGGGCTTCATGCTGCTCTCCGCCCGCCGGTAGGCAACTTAGTATGCTATCGCGCAGCAGACTCGCATTATCAGGATAGAAACGACCGGCAAAAGCGGCTTGCCGATTCATACTTTCACCACTCGAAACCATCGGGCGGCCTACCATAGGCCTCACCGATTAGCCGTAAAATACACGCACGCCTGGTCAGGGGGATCACGCTAAGAGGATCGTTTCGGAGAATAATAACCCGGCCGGGTAGAAACACTAGCCTTGGGGGCCTCGACGGCTACGCGAATTTTTCGATAGGTCCCATCTTTGAATGCATTGGTTGATACATAGCCCAGCGAATATTGATTCTTCAATTCCTCCGCGACCTTTGCGTAAACGTCCCCTAATTCACCGAACGAGTCAGGATAGAGCACTTTCCCTCCTGTCTCATAGGCCAGAGTCCTTAGTAGTCTATCCACGTGGTGGTAAGCCTCCGGCGGCGTATCGTCCTGACGTCCCTGCTGCTTGGCCATGTATTCCATTTGATGGCGCAAAGCTTGTACTTCGCTAACCACGTAGACCAGCGCTCCGGATTTCACGGCCGCGTCCAACGCTTCCGTGTACTCCACACATCGTTTCGGATGAATATCGATGTGGCTGACACAATTGTCAAACCCATCGCTCAGCAGAACGATGGCTTTTTTTCCGGTAGCGGCCTTCAACAAATCATCACACGTCACAAACAGGGCGTCCCATAAAAATGTCCGACCCTTCGGAAAAACCGAGTCCAGCGCCCCAGAAATCTTACTAGAGACATTAGTCCAATTCTGAAGCAAACGGGTTTCGTGGTTAAAAACGATGACCGCTACTTTATCTTCCGCCGTCAACCGCTCAACAAAACGACGAGCGGCGTTTTTAATCGACCCCCACTCATACCGTACACTCTCGCTGATATCGGTCAGCAGGACGACATGGGCGGGTACTCGCTCTTGGGAGAAAAGTTTGATTTCCTGCTCAACCTCATCCTCATACACATGAAACTGCCCTTTTTTCAAACCCACCAGAAAACCGCCGTCATGCGCGCGTACGTTTACCGGCACATTAACCATGTTCACTTCCGCACGAATCACAAAATCATCTGTCTGGCTTTGAGCGGAATCACTACGCGGCGTGACAGGGCCTTTCTGCGCGGCGGGCGGCGGTGGGGTCTCTCCATGTTTAGCTGATTTACTTTGGGCCAAATTGTAGGCGCTAACCGTTAGGAAAAGGAAAACCAAGACAGAGCCTAAGCTCGCCCTGCGCGTAAGCCGTCTTCTGTTCGTCATAGAGGAAATGTTACCACAAGACCATCGTAGGATCTTTAACAATCGCCTGAAAAAAAGTTGCGCGGATGGTCTTCATAGTCACACGGCAGAAGGTGTTTTATGCAACCATCTTCGCGGGGTACACCACCACCCATAGGCGACAGCCCAAGTCCGTTGCCTGATATTTTTCCGAAAGCCGACCACGCCCAGTGCGGGGTCGCGGACGCCGAAAGTCGTTCTTTGCGTCAATGCCGCTTGCCGGCTTTCACCGAGCCCTTCTTGCCTGTCCCTTTGGCGGCCGCCGCTTTCTTTGCGGTGGGTCTGGCCGGTCTCTTGGCCGCTGGTTTTTTCGCGGCCGCCGGAGCTGATTTTTCCGATCGCGCCTTTAGCGTCGCGCTTAGGCGTTGGAGTTGTGTCGTCAGGTCGGCGATGCGCTTCTGCGCATCCCTTGATATTGACTCGGCTTTGGCGGCCCACTCGGCCGCCAAAGCGGTGACCTTCCGCTCAAGCTCCGCATACTTCTCTTCCCACGAGCCGGCGCCGCTTTCACCGGTACCGCGGCACGGTTCCTCAGAAGGCCCTTGGGCCGCGCCTAATCCTTCACGTAGATCATCTGACATCACGAATTCCTCCCATCTACGAAGACCTCAAGGACTAACCTCAGATCTTCCATGACAGAAAAATAAAAATACAAATGCACGCCGCTGAAACATCAAAAGGACCACGGGTGAACTTTGACTCATAAACGCCAAGCCTATTACGACAACACGCGCTAATTTTAAGAAAGATGCACAGCCAAGTCAACAGGAATTAACGGACAGCGATTTCTGAGAGTGTGGCAAGAAAAAAGGCGGGACGCCTGTGCCACTTTTCCAAAAAACATTTTCTTGAAAGATAGTACCTGAATTTTGCACGACAAGGAGGTTTCTCTAACAAATGATCCATTTTTGTCCGGCTCTGCTTGTTTGCACGGACGATCATCACCACGGAGGGTAACTTAGCGATGACTGTGCGTTCTCAGCTAATCAGCGTAAAACAA
>JACOSC010000017.1 GCA_016179055.1 Acidobacteriota bacterium | reverse complement strand
GATACCATACCAGAAAGCAATGCCTTTGTCCAGCAAAAACTTATGACCGTCTAAAAATAGGCTCAGGCTCTAATCAACAGGCTACCCTATCACCCTCCACCGGTCATCTGAAGTCTTACCCCCCCCGTGAACGGTTACAATTTGTCTTACTGATCGAACCAGTTACGCTTGATTCTTATATCAACATTACGAAGAGGCTCGCATGAGCGAAATTTCAAAATTTCCCTTGACCAGCATACGAAAACAGTCGTATAATCCGGTCGTTAAACAGTGAAATAATTTCGGTTTAGACTGAATCATGTTCGATATCCACAAGGGTCGTGCGGCTCTTGAATGTCGCGGGTGTTATCGATCCATGGGGGGGAAAAGCACCTGGCTACGGCTAAAATAAAAAATAATCCTGAAGCTGGCGAAATATAAATTGCCGGCTCAGTCGATAACTTGTAGAGGAGGAACTATGAAAAAGCAAAAGGGACCAATTGCCATTAGATACACGGGCTTGATTTTCGGTTTGGCTCTTGTTTGCGGGTATGTGTTTGCTCAGAATCCTGCCCAAACCGCTTTCACCACGGGAACCGCCGCGAGGAAGGTTTCCCAAATCGACACGAGCATTAACCGGGAAGTTCAAAACCCTTTTCCCGTCACCGTATTTAGTCCACAGGGAGTCGATATATCACTCGATAACAATGACCTGGTAGTGACCAGCAGCCAGTGCGGGCCGTCCTCCAACTCATGTGTTACGAGGATTCCTGTTAGCACGGGTAATCCGCAGTCTATTGCCACTCGTAACGGCGCCCTATTTGTTGCTATAACTCCGCCGATTTCTAATAGAGGTGGTTGCCGCTTCGCTTATGTTACAACGGCTTCGGCGAATATATCGGAAATTAACCTGTGTGACAATAGCGTACGACAACCGAATATTATGATACCTGGCGGTGTATCTTCGCTCGGTGTGGCCGTGGCGCCGCTTCCAGATGGCACGGCTGATATTTGGACCAGTGACCTGGCGGTTAGTGGCAGAGTGATCGTATTTAATACAACGATTAGAACGGATTGCCCTCCTCCTAACCAAGGACAGTGTGTTCCGGGTTGCAAATTCATCCAACAACCACCCAGTTGTGTTCCTGCAATATTTGCTGTTGACCTGACATGCCCTCCCGATTGTATTAATACCTGAATTTTAAAATTTTTGCACGGACGATCATCACCACGGAGGGTAACTTAGCGATGACTGTGCGTTCTCAGCTAATCAGCGTAAAACAACGCTGAAGCCTTGTTTCCAGACGATCCTGGTGATTCTCGTGCAAAATTCAGGTAATACGTGTTGCCCACCCTTTTCGGCAAGCCCTATTCACCTCGCCTATGTCTCTATTAGCGCCAATGAGTATCGTATGTACGTCACCGATGGCGGTGGTGGGGGTCAACGTGCCGCCTGGGTCATTACGAACACGCTCGATACTAATGGACACGTGATCAGTCGAACGACACGTCCACTAAGATGGCTGGGACCCGGGGAGCTTGAGAACACAACGCCCTATGCCATTTGCTTTCATCCCAATAATTCGACGGCCTATGTGACTTCGGCGGGTGACAATAGGAGAATCTACACCATTGCAGTCTCGCCTAACAACAGTGCTTTTGATATAGCGAGTTCTATAGATTTTCAGGCCAGTGTTTTTGCGGGGCCGAGAGGGATCGCCTGCCTTGACGATGGTAGGCTTTATGTGGGCAACGATGGTGCGCTGGAACCTACTTTGTATGTGGTTAACCCTAATCCTCCTGGTCCTAGTGTAACGCCAATAACAGGTCTCAGTGGCAATCCTTTCTGGATTGCGCTTTCCCATACCACTAATTTACCTAGAAGCCCTACACGGCCCCGATAATCCTTTCCGCCTTGCTCGAGGGAGGCCAAATAATGCCTCCCTTCTGATTCGATAATAACAATAAAATTCAGTTCATTGGGGTGTGATTTCCGTATGATGTACTCGACTAGAGGGAAATTATCATCAGATCAGGATAAGTATCAGCTCCGTAGGGGCGGCATGTTTATAGCCAAGTGTACCTAGAAGGAGGCCTCAAACTCCGAAGGAGCGACATGTGGTCGGTTGTGACAGTTTACATGCCGCCCCCACGGGGCTTGGGACTTAAAGCCAACAGCCCCTGCTATAAACATGTCGCTCCTGCGGAGATTACATCGTACCGAAATCACACCCGTTCATTGAGTCAATGGTAGCTTATCATCCAGGTCCAGTTGACCTCGAACAAAAAAGACATCCCAATTTCTGGCTCGATTAACCATCCAAGTCAAGTAGACATTGTTTCCCGCTACGACGAGACGAAGCCCACTCGTAAGGCTGAAGGTATTGGAAACATTTTGTGGCTCACTAAATGTGACACCACTATCGAGAGAGACCGAAAAAAAGATCTCGGAAGGTCCGGTCCGACTATCATGCCAAGCCAAATAGACGATGTCCTCCGTATTACATGGATCTGGCAGTGTTCCTTTCTCAATGACCGCTATTCGAGGGCTGGACGCGGTACCCGACGGGTCGCGAGCAATATCACGAGGCGTGCTGAACGTTTCTCCCGCATCCGTAGATCGAGAAAAGAGTATTTTATTCCCGCCCCTGGCACTCATCCAGGCCACATAGATGTTATCATCCGCTACGGCCATAACCGGTCCGAGATTGTGAGCCTGTGGATTGTTCGATAAATTCAAGGTTTTGTCGAAGGTATGTCCCCCATCGGTTGAGCGAACAAAATACATGTCACGCGGGCTCGGAGGGGGACCCCCTAATACCTGCATCCATCCAACATAAACATGGCCGTTGTTGCCGGCGAGCAGTTGCGGACCCGCGGCGAATTCCCCTTCTCGGGTCCTTTTTGACAGTCTGACGGATGGGCTAAACGTTTTACCAGCATCGCGCGAAAGAGCGAAATAGATATCCCAAAGAAGCAAGTTCGGCGTGCCACCCATCCATCCGATGTAAACCTGATTACCATCCACAGCTAACGCGGGTGAACTGCCAATACCCCAGTCCCGTTGCCATAGTTCCGAAACCATTATTGGATCGCTGAAGGTTTGGCCAAGATCAGTGGATTTGGCAAAGAGAATGTCCAAAAAACTCGATTCCTGGTCATAGCCTTCCCATGCGACATTAAGGATACTCTCTTGAATTTGCATAATCGGTATGCCATACGCTCCACGCCCGGAAAGATCAAAGGGGGGGAGAAGGTCTCGCCACGATCATTCGACCTTGATAGGAAAGGCGCCCAAGTCTTACTACCGCCTCCCCCTTGCCCGGCCCAACCAACATAGCTATTGTTGCCGTCGGCAGCAACTTGGGGGAACGAGCCATTGTGGAATTCAAGATCTCCGGTAAGATTCCACGTACGGAACGTCCTCCCCTTATCTTTGGAGTGCGCCAGCAGTATATCGCCGAGAAAGAGAGGACGCTGCTCATCCCGCCAGACTACAAGCACCTGGTCATTCACCGCGGCAATATTGGGATTCCAGGAATCACTGGGATTGTCCGAAAGGTTGATCGGTGGCTCGAATCGGACCTGTCCCATAGTTGAATCGCAAATTAAGCTCATACTGATGGCCCACAACAGGAAAACCGTCAAGGCCTTGGCAAAGTGATTCTTAGGCATGGCTTCTCCCCTCAACAAGGATCGGACGTAAAAAAAGAAGGGGGTGAGACGTGGATTTAATTTAAACCCTCTTTATTAGTAGCCTAAACGGCGTTGGTTGTCAACTTCGTTTTTGCTGGGAATCTGCTTGCGCTAAGCCCATCATTAGAGAGAATATCCTCACAAGCGGGCGAAACCCTCTTGCTGCAGAATCTCCCAGATGGCGGTGCGACCCAGCGGCGCCCCCTTACTTTTCATCGCCTGTTCGATGTCATAGATGGACAGATTCTGCTTCCGCAGGGCTACAGTCAACTCTCGCCGCACCCCTTTCTTCGGTGGATCATGCGGCCCCGTCTTCCGTTCGCGAAAGAAGTAGCTTTCCGGCGGCGAAAATGACGGCACATCACACGGAAGGCGCCCGGTGAATAGCCAAAACGGTGTGCCACTTGCGGGGTTGAGGCCCCTTCGACAAAATAGGCGTATAGGGCTTCATATTGGCGTTGGGCCGTGGATGTCGATTCCAGAAAGAAGGGAGCCTCGGTAGTAATGTTAACTGGATAACTTTTCAACACGCGTAATCACGTGCCCTATCGGGCCAATCATTGCACAGGGCGAGGGTGGTACGATAAAATTGACCGGCGGGGACTTGTGCACCAAGGTAAAAATCCGTAAGGTAAGAATTTATGGAAGAAGGATTGTCTCGTTTCATACGGGCTTGTTATAGGCAAGAAGTTGATTACGTTCCGATTTGGTTTATGCGCCAAGCGGGCCGTTACATGGCGGAGTACCGCGCGCTCCGTGAGAAATATTCACTGCTGACGCTATGTAAAACGCCGGAGCTAGCCGTCGAAGTCACCTTGCAGCCGATACGCGCGCTTGGAGTCGATGCCGCCATACTTTTTGCGGACATTTTATTACCGTTGGAATCCATGGGGATCGGGTTTGACTTCGCTCACGGCGAGGGTCCGGTGATTCATAATCCGGTTCGCAGTTTGGCGGATGTGCAAGCCCTGCGCGTGGCGCCTCCCGAAGAGCACTTGGGTTATGTTTTCGACGCCATCCGTATGATTCGGGCGGCGCTAAGCGGCAAAGTGCCGTTGATCGGGTTTGCCGGTGCTCCCTTTACGCTGGCCAGTTACATGATCGAAGGCGGCCATTCGCGCAACTACATCGGCCCCAAACTGATGATGCGAGCCGACCCCGGCGCCTGGTCGCTCTTGATGACTAAGCTCGCCACCGTGGTGCGCGAGTACTTGCTCGGGCAAATTAGGGCCGGCGCGCAAGCCGTACAGCTTTTCGATAGCTGGGTGGGCTGCTTGAGTCCTGCCGACTATCAGCAGTACGTTGCGCCTTACGTCAAAATAATTTTCGATGGATTGCGCGCCGAGCGAGTTCCGCTCATACACTTTGGCGCCGGGACGGCCACACTGCTGGACCATATGAAAGCGGCCGGCGGTGACGTGATTGGGATTGATTGGCGCGTTCCTATGGATAATGCGCGGTCGCAGTTGGGTCCCGATGTCGCCCTGCAAGGCAATTTAGATCCGGTTCTTCTGATGGCGCCAAGGTTGGAACTCGAACGCGCGGTCCGCGATATATTGCGCCGGGCCGCTCACCATCCCGGATACATTTTTAATCTCGGGCACGGCATACTGCCGCAGACTCCTGTTGACAACGTTAAAGCTGTTGTAGATCTGGTACACGCCTATAATGGGGCGAAATGATCGTCCTCATTGGTCCGGCTGGTTTGCCGAAGAATTTTGCCGGGAGGCGGCAAACACAGATCATGGCTGAAAGCCAACGCCGACACTTGCCCGAGTAACTTTAATAGTAACTGTTCACGGGGATCGGGGGTCAGGGATCAAGGGCCAAGGGCCCGGTTGTACCGATGGCTGTTAGGAGTTATCGTGATTTAGAGATTGGGTAGTGGGGCGGATACTTAACGGATTGCGGAAGTCTTTGGAAAAGAAATCCAAGCAATATTGCCCGATCCCCGACCCCTGACCCCCGTGAACAGTTACCTTTAATATATGACCGCACCCACTGTCGCTTCCGAAAACGCTGTGCTCTTGATGGCCTACGGGGGACCCACCAACCTCGACGAGGTGGAGCCCTACCTGGCCGACGTTACGGGTCGAAAATTGCCGCCGGCGCTGGTTGCGGAAATCAAGGAGCGCTATCGCCTGATCGGCGGTAAATCGCCACTATTGGAGATCACGCAGGCACAGAGTGAGGCGCTTGCCAAAAGGCTGGAACAAATTGGCTCCGCGGTTACGGTCTTTATCGGAATGCGTCATTGGCAGCCTTATATACAGGAGACCGTCGAACAAATGGCCGCGCGGCCGATTCGTAAGGTGGTGGCCCTCTGCCTCTCGCCGTACTACTCTTCCGCGAGTATCGGCGCGTATGCCAAAAAACTTCACGAAGCCGTGGGAGAAACCGGCGTTGCTTGGGAAATCGCCCTCGTGGCAAGCTATCATGACCATCCGCTGCTGTTGCAGGCCTTCGCCGAAAAACTCAAGGGGGCACTCGATCGATACACGCCGGCGGAGCGAGCGGCTGTGCAAGTTATTTTTTCGGCGCACAGCTTACCCGAGCGACTGCTCAAGACCGGGGATCCCTATGATCGACAACTGCGGGAGACGATTGCCGGCATAATGCGTTTGGTGGGACCGCTGTCGTGGCATTTTGCTTATCAGAGTCAGGGGCGAACTGACGAACCCTGGATGGGGCCCCGAGTCGAAGCCGTGCTGGCTGACCTGCACGCCGCCGGACATCGCCATGTGTTAATGGCGCCGATCGGTTTCCTCGCCGATCATGTGGAAATCTTATATGATGTCGATGTGCTTTTCCAGAGCGTGGCGAAAGCCAAAGGTATGCGGCTCGATCGTATTGAGTCGCTCAATGTCAGTCCTCGGCTGATCGAGGCGCTGGCGGATCTCATCGTGGCCCGGCTGAAGCCTTAGCGCAAGCAGCATAAATATAGTAAGCAGCGCCGGAGTTTGCGCTAACGAATTAATACAAACCCATGAAACGAGTTTTGATTATCGGTGGCGGCATTTCTGGGCTGGCGGCCGCCCACTTTTTGCGACTCCACTCCCTAACCGACGGCCCGCCCATCCAATGTTCTTTGGTCGAACGGTCCCCGCATTTCGGCGGCTTGATTCGCACCGAAAAAGTGGATTCCTTTATTATTGAGGGCGGGCCCGATTCGTTTATCTCACAAAAGCCCTGGGCGCTGGATCTCTGCCGCCAATTAGGGCTCAACGATCAACTCATCCCCTCCAATGACGGCCTGCGCAAAACCTATGTTCTTTGCAAAGGGAAACTGATCGAGTTGCCGGACGGGATCATGCTGATGGCGCCCACGAAAGTCGGCCCCTTCCTGCGCAGCCCCTTGATTTCCTGGCCGGGGAAACTGCGTATGGCTTTGGATTGGGTTTTGCCTGCCAAGTCGCCGAGTGCGGACGAAACGGTGGCTTCGTTCGTCCGCCGTCGTTTAGGACGCGAGGCTCTGGAAAAAATCGCCGAGCCATTGATCGGCGGCATATATGGGGCTGATGTCGAGCAACTCAGCCTCCGAAGCACATTTCCGATGTTCCTGGATATGGAAGCCCGGCATGGCAGTTTACTTCGGGGTTTACTCCGGCGACCCTCTCTGAGCGCGACATCCGCGGGGAACTCGACTAGCCTATTTGTTACGCTCCGCGGTGGACTTAGCGATCTGGTAAAGACACTTATCGATCGGCTTGATGGCGTCGAATTGCTGCCTAATCGTCACATAGTAACGCTGACGCGAGCCGCTTCGACAAAGGACGCCCTTCCACCCTATCGGGCCATGCTGGCCGATGGGAGCGAGATACCGGCCGACGCACTGGTTTTGGCCATGCCCGCCCCGCGGGCGGCCGAGATCTTAAGGGCTATACAGCCGTCGGCCGCCAATCGTCTCGAGCAAGTGCCCTATACGTCGGCCGCCACCATATCGCTGGCCTTCGCCCGTCGCGATCTAGCGGCCTGGCCCGTGGGTTTCGGATTCGTCGTGCCTCATGCGGCCATGCGGCCCCTGATCGCCTGTACATGGTCCTCAAACAAGTTCTCTTTCCGCTCCGATTCCGAGCACTTGTTGGTGCGGGGGTTTGCCGGCGGCGCGCATAATTCTCATCTGGTTGATCTGGATGACGACGCTTTGGTCAGCTTGCTGCGTGCCGAGTTGCAGGCCGTGGCGGGAATAATCGCGACGCCGATCCTCGCGCGAGTTTTTCGTTGGCGGCAGGCGATGCCGCAATATCCGCTCGGTCACGCGGATCAAATGGCGCGGGTTCAAGAAGATTTGGCGGCGACACCAGGGCTTTTTCTCGCGGGCAACGCCTACAACGGAATTGGCCTCCCCGATTGCATAAACAGCGGCGCACAAGCGGCGCGGCAAGTCATCAACTACTTGAAAGCCCTGTAAAAGCGCAGCCGTGTATCTTCTCAATAAATCGGGGCACACTAACCCGGACGATCCGGAACCAAACAGATAGCATGAATAAAGGTCCGAATGGCACTTCCTGAAAATAGTTTGACCGTTTAAGAATCCCAACGGGATTCCGTCTCAAAGCCCAGGGTTGCGAGGCACGAGCTACCCTGGGAAAAGGTCGGCGGACATTGGCAACCCCAACGGGGTTGCGTCGGTTCCTCGGTCGTGCCGCAACCCCTTGGGGGTTGAATCCATTTCGCAGCGCATTCCCAGGGTTGGCCGCGGGGACGCGGCCAACCCTGGGCTTTGTTCCGCAATCCCGTTGGGATTGTTTTCGCGCCCCGCCGCCGATCGCTATGGAGTAAATGCCAAACATCCTTAGGGGCAACGAACCAAAATGCGCGTGGAAAAATGGAGCTTATGAACCGCCAAGACGCCAAGATAAACGCCACCTTTTCTTGGCGTCTTGGCGGTTTAATTTCTTAGGGGTGCTCTATTCCGTTTACTGGTTTCTCAGCTTGCTGAACCTATTGTTTACCCCGATTTATTGAGAAGACACCCAGCCGTCCCCTAACCACTGCATGACCAATCAAGATGAAGGTCGCCTTCAGCCCTACCGCGGCGCCGGTGTTTAACTGGCTTTGCGGAGCGTAACGCGCGCGTTTTTCACGCCGCGCAGTTCTTCAACCACTTTGAGAAGAAAACTCGTCATGGCGAGCTGGACACCCACCAAGAAGAGCGTAGCGCCGGTAAAGATGTACGACCAGTGCACGTCGATCTGACGAGTCGTAACATACTCGATGATGGTCTTGTGATTAAGGGCGATGGCGACGGCTATAAGGACATAGCCGACCTTATCGAGGTTGCGCATGATGGGGGGACGGAAAATATAAGTGCTCCAGGCGCTCTGCGTATGGACGGGCTTGCCATGAATAACTCCGAGCAGACTGTTGCAAAAAGCGCCGAACGAAATGACGTTGATGCCTGTGACCCAAAGCACCATGATCGTGAACAGACGGTATACTTCATAGTCTTCCACTCGCCGGAACCGTAAATAGTGGGTCACCGGTCCCATCGCGAGGATTACTCCCAGCAGGATAAGAATCGCACCCAAAATTCCGAAGAATTTCAGGGGGTTATATAGTCTGGCGATCCCCACGATCGTATTGAAAAAGCGTACGCCATCCTTAACTACACTCAGCTTGGATCGGCCGACCCGCTCGGCATAGGGCATCGGCGTTTCAATGATCTTCAGTTTTTCATGAATCGCCTTCGTGCTCATAGCCGGCGTAAGATCCAAACCGTCCGGCAAAGGATAGAGTTGGTTAAGCGCTTCCTTGCGAAACACGCGCAAACCGCTCGCCGTGTCCGTGATCTTCTTTCCCACAATCCAACTGAGCAGCCAAGCAAAAAGTCTGTTCCCGATATAGCGGGTTACCGGCATGCCGCTGCGGGCGCCCATCATGCGCGATCCGATAGCCATATCCGCTTTTTCGGCCAGCAGCGATTTTATGAGCTTGGGGAAGAATTCCGGCGGGTAGGTGCCATCGGCATCCAGAAATCCAATAAGGTGACCGGAGGCGCTTTCAAAGCCCGTTTTCAGGGCAGCGCCGTATCCTCTATTGGAGGAGTGCTGGATCAATCGAACTTCTTTGAACGACGCAACAACTTCGGCGGTATGATCTTTGGATCCATCATTGACCACGATTACTTCTAGTTCGTTGATGCCGTCGACGGCCAGGATCGCCGCTTTGGCCTGCAGGGTTCGCCGGATGATATCAGCAATTCCATTCTCCTCGTTATAGGCTGGAATTACTAGGCTAAAAATCATTGACGGCTTCCTTCCGGCAAAACGGAACCTGGAGCGATAGCGACAGGGTGCGCCTCGCCTTGGCCTTCCCGTCTGTGCGGATAGCAGCGATTAAAAACGCAGTGCCGCGTTTACTGGTCGTCCCTTCTACGTTAGAGGTCCACGCAGGGTTATGCCGAGCGGCCGAGCAACCGCGCGATCCGCTTTTCAATAGGAGGATGTGTGCTGAAAATGTTCATCAAAAGCCCAAGTCCCCCGCCTCCCGTCAAGGGTTGCACGATAAACATGTGGGCCGTCTCCGGGCTAGCCGCCAACGGAATTTGTTTTGAGGCTTGGTCCAGCTTTTGGAGCGCGTTGGCTAAAGGATAAGGCGTACCAATTAAATGCGCGCCGGTTGAATCCGCCCCATATTCGCGCGACCGCGAAATAGCCAGTTGTATGATCGTGGCGGCAATGGGCGCTAGGATTACCGCAAGCAAGAAACCGAATCCGCCCATGGGACTCTCGTCGTCGCGTTCTCGACCAGCACCGCCGAATATCATTCCCCATTTCAACATGGTTGTCAAATACATGATGGCGCCGGCCATGGTGGCCACAATGGTGGAAATGAGAATGTCCCTATTGATGACGTGTCCAATCTCATGGGCCAGCACGCCTTCCAGCTCATCTCTACTGAGGCTCCGCAGTATGCCCTGCGTGACCGCCACCGAGGCGTGCTCAGGGTTGCGTCCGGTGGCAAAGGCATTGGGCGATTCGTTGGGAATGATAAATATCTTGGGCATGGGTATGCCCGCTCTGACGGTCAGAGACTCCACTATACGGTACAAATCAGGGGTCTGTTCGCGAGTTACGGCCTCGGCGCCATACATTGACAAGGCGATTCGATCCGAAAAGTAGTAGCTGACGAAATTCATCAATCCCGCAAAGATCAACGCCACAGTTAGCCCGTTCGGTCCGAAAAAACTACCAATGAACAGAATCAACAGGGTCAGCGCCCCCATCAAAATGGCGGTCTTCACATAGTTTGCCATAATTCTCTCCTCATTTGCGTTCTAGGACAGGTCAAACTATAACATCGGTTTTACGAAATGCCAGGCCTACGTTTTGTGGCGGTGTGTAACCGTAAGCTATGGGAGAAGATCACCCGCCAGTGAATCAGCGAGGCAGGCAAGGAAGATGTCGACCAGCGGCCGCGGCACATTCAACGGCGGTTCTATACGTATAACTTCCGGCCGATTAAGCGTATGGGCGACTAAAACCCCGCGGTCAAACAGGGCATCGGCCAGTCGCACACCCAGCGCCTCGTCGGCGATTTCCAAACCAATGAGCAGCCCTTGGCCTCGTACCTCACGAATGATCGCCGCATGGCGAGACTGAAGATCTCGTAGGCGCGTCATCAGATAATCACCGGTAGCTTTGGCCTGCCGAGGCAGATCCTCCTCCACGGTGACTTCAATGGCCGCCGCCGCCGCGGCACAGGCCAACGGGTTGGAGCCAAACGTCGATGTATGTATGAGCGGTAGTGCATGAAAAGCCCGCCAAATCTCATCCGTGCTGATGAAGGCGGCGCAGGGAATAATACCGCCACTTAGAGCTTTACCCATCGAGATGATATCGGGAACGATACCGTAATGGTCTACACCGAACATGCGCCCGGTACGGCCCAAGCCGGTCTGCACTTCATCGGCGATAAGCAAGACGCCCCGTCGCGTGCATATCTCCCGAACGGACGGCCAGTAGTCCGTTGGGGGAACATGGACTCCGCCTTCGCCTTGGACGGGCTCCAATATGACGGCGGCCGTGTCGGCTTGAACGGCGGACTCCAGGGCCTTGGCATCTCCGTAAGGAACAAATGAAGCCGGCAGCAGATCGCCGACAGGTTTGCGGAACAGTTCCCTGCCGGTCACGCTGAGCGCCCCCAGCGTCTTACCGTGGAAAGAGTTGATGGCGGCGACTACGTGCGTCCTCTTGGTATAGAGGCGCGCTAACTTAAGCGCACCCTCCACGGCCTCCGTGCCGCTGTTGCAAAAGAAAACCTTGCGAAGGTTTCCCGGAGCAATTTCCGCCAAGCGCCGCGCCGCGTCAGCGGCCGCCGGGTTCATCAATTTCTGGCTATGTAAAGCGAGACGGTCGAGCTGAGCCTTTACCGCGGCCACAACCTTCGGATGGCGATGGCCCAGTGTAAAGATTCCGTAACCGCCGAGAAAGTCCAGTAGCTCGCGGCCCGTTATATCCCGAACGACCGAACCTTCTCCTTCCCATTCGACGCTCTGCATCGTGTTGGGCGCAAAGACCCGCGGATCGGGCCATCGATTTTGGTAGGCGTTGAAGTTTTCAATGCATTCCTTGGCGATCTGTTCCTGTTCCTCTTTGGTTAATCGGCCGGTAATCCCTAAACGCATATGGGCTATGAAGACGGAAAGAAAGGGTCGCTAAGAAGAGTTGGGAAACCTTTGTAATTGATCGATGACCCGTGCACTCTAGGCACTATTCTAATCGGTCTTCAATCCTCCTGTTATTATTTTACAACGAAAGCCATTATCTTACGTGAGAGTCGCAAAGGCTGTCAATCGCGACGAACCTATACTGACGTTCGATCAGAAGAAACGCGCGGATGCCAAAATCCAGTCCCGCGGCGTCCTGGAGTTTGGACATTTGTAGGAAGTGGCGTGCCGCTTACAATCCAAAGCTCCGAAGGAGCGAGCTATAATAGCCAGGGGCAAGCCTAGCGCAGCCCCTGAAAGAAAGCGTCCCCAGCACGCCAGCCCTGTAAGGGCGCACTAATGGAAATCAATTCCTAGGCCGCCATCGTTTTCTTCCATACGAATTCATCGAGCAGAAGGGCATCCCGCCCTTTTAGGGCTTATAACTTAATATAATCATAACTACTCAGCCAGTGCCTTTAGCTCCATAGGAGCGGCCTGTTTAAAGCAAGAATCCATCCATGAATTCGAACAAGCCCCGTAGGGGCGGCCTGTGTAAAGTTGATCTCGTCGACGAACGCGTCCGCACAGGTCGCTCCTACGGAGCTTTAGGACCTACCATAGGAATTGCTACTATAAACAGGCCACCCCTACGGGGCTGAGACGCATTGCCTGAGTAGTTACATATTATCTTACATACCAGGGGCAAGCGCCGCGCAGCCCCTGGCTATTATAGAGCGCTCCTTCAGAGCTACGCGAACAAGCTTCGGGCTATGGCGGGGTGCCCGCTCGATGTGATGGGAACGAACGGATCGCACCGAGCTGTGGCCAATATTCAAACTTCCGATCCCCCGTGCGGGACCGGCACCGCTACCATCTGATTGGCTTATGATCAAATCTCAGGACCTATCCGTAATCGTACGGGTTACGTAGGGTGCAGACTTGACGTGTTATGCGATCTCAAGAAGTGAGCGCAAGTTCCTTAACAGGATCATGGACGCCTGGCCGCGGAGAGCCGCTAATTCATTCAAAAAAGATTTTGCGGTTTTCGTATAGTACCGAAAGAGCCGACCCCTCCCAGTGTGAACGAAAACCGTACGAGCGTCTCCGAACGGAAGCCCAAATTATATTGTTGCGCCTCTACCGTCACTCCGCAGCAGTCCCAATTGTAATGCAGGCGGGTAGTGCTGCCCAGGAGATGCCGCTTATTGGGCAGGCTGCCCGTTGTGGCCGGCGACTTCAATAAATCGTACGTGAATATGCCGCCGGTCGAAAATCCCTTGCGGGGATCGCCGTAGCCAACCTGACCCTGAAGCTGCCGGCTGTTAAATGTACCGAGGTCGCATTTGAAGTTGGAAAAGGCGGGCGGGCAGTAAAGCGGGTCAGGCGTTAGCGTCGGCGTGCGGGCGCTCGTGCTCGGGTCGGGAATTCGTATCTCTTTGGTATAGGCATACATCGCGGCGACGGCCAGCTTACGATAGGTGGCCGTCCCCGCCAGACTGGCGGCGCGCAACGTGCGGGCTTCAGGATCATAATCGGCGCGTGCTTCCGCGTTATAGAACCACGACGTGTACCAGCGGAGGAGCGCCGAAATCGGGGAGAAGCGCCGGCGCAGACCGCCGTAGGAAAAGGCGGTTTGAGTATTGATCGGGAAAAACTGATTGGGTTGGCCTTCGATCAAGGCGCCGCCAAAGGTCGGATCCCAGAAATACTTTTGGCCCAGACGAAAATAGATAAGCTCGCGGACCGCGCTTCCGCCGTCGGGCATGGCTTGCTTGACGAGGATACGATTGGACAAGGCGTACTCGAATTCGTTGCTGTCGGCGATGGCTTCTTTCTCATCAAAGCGAATAATTCGCCGGAAGCGATCAATGCCGCTAATCCGGCGATAGATGATTTCCGGCTCGATGAGGTGCTTGAATCGGCTTTCCCCGGCGGCATCTTTGTAGATCTTGGCCAGTCCGGGTCCTTTGGCAGTAAGTTCAGCCGACACGTAGCCCCGGTTAATGTGCTGTCCGGTCACGGTGCGCGTATCGTTCTCGGCGAAGCTATGACTATAAAAAGTATCGCGCGCGCCGAGCATAGCCGATAGGGAAATTCCGGCGAACTGTCGAAATGGAATCAGCAGGCGGGGATGGAAATCCAAACGCTGGACGAACTCCGGCGTCAATACCGTAGTATTGGCGTCGGGGTGCTGCAGGCGATTTAGCCCTTCCAAGGAGGTATCCAGAAAAAAGTACAAAGGCCAATCGGACACTTGTCGGCCCAGGGTTTTAAAATTAACCACGGGCGCGTTACGCACCACCAATGAGCGATACGCCGGTAGAAAACTCTCATTACGGGCAAAAAGAAAATTAAGGCTATGTGCGCCAAAATTGTTCGTGAGAAAAATTGTCGAACGATCCACGGTGTTGGTGGCGGCGCGAAAATCCTGGGCGAACACTTCTCGGAATAAATTGTTGCTGGTCAAGTTCAAATCGATGACGCCGCGAAACCCGTGTTTTAGATAAGTCTCGCCTTGCGCGCTGATGTTGGCGCCGCTGGCGCTGCGCGTTCCTTTGCTGAGATCGGTTTTTATGCGATCGGCCACCAGATAGCTGCTGAAGGTCAGCCGGGTTTGATCGTTGGGCCGAAAGCGGAAGCGCAGGCTGCTGCCCAAGCCGCGCTTGGAAAAGTAATCGCTGGAAATCAAGGCATCGGCGCTGGGCCCGAGCGTCATGTAAAACCCCGCGCTGATCGAGCGGCCTTTAGTGGTAGAGGTGCCGGTCGAGGGAATGAGAAACCCGCTGCTCCGTTCTTTTTTTTCCAAGGGAATCCGCAGGAACGGCAAATATAAGACGGGAATCTTCTTGACTTTAAAAATAGCGCCGCGCAGCGTGGCATGACTTTCCACGTTTACGGCCGCCGCGCGCGAGGAGAAACGCCACTTGGGAACCGCCTCCTGGCAAGCGGTGATAAAGCCATTTTGTACGCGGTACGTCGTCCGGCTGGTCATCGTAATACGCGCGGCCTCCAAATAATACTCGCGATCGGTCTTGCCCTTGACGTCATAGAAAACGCCTTCCCCCGTGGCAATGTCATACTCAGCGCGGGAGCCGGCGAATCGTTGCGCGCCGCGTGTAAGGATGACGTTGTCCGTGGCTACAGCGTAATCGCTCTCTGCAAAGTATTCGATCTTATCTGCCTCCAATTTCATATCCAAATGGGTAACTACAACTTTCCCTTCGGCAACCCAAACGCCCGCTTCAGTCCTTTCTTGTTGGTCTGCTTCAATACGCACGACACCGGCAGGGCGCGGAATTAGTGTGGTCGTGCGAGGGCGCCCGACGATCTGTTGCAAGGCGGCCGGTAAAAACAAGGGATCGACCGCGGCCATGAGCGCGCGCGCGCCCAACGGTCCTGCCAGCGCAAGGTAAGGTAGGGTAATGAGAGCAATGAGGGTAGTCAGTTTGTTCATGATTCTCAACGTGATATACGGCATCCGTGAGCGCGGTAACCGCCACAGGGGCGCCGGCAAGTTCGACAGGCGGCCGTTGCATTAAAATCAGTCGGGCCACGTCATTGGTCATATGAGAATTGCAAACAACCACGCACGTGTTTGTCGCCGCGGAGGTAGTCCGGAGCTGCGCGCTTTAACGAGGCTACTCCTACCGAGGCCAGCAGCGACCATTGGCGGGCGCTAGGCGGATTGCGAACGGTTTCGCTGCTCCATAGCCTTGGTTTCTTTCCAGGTATAAATAATACGGTCGATCACGGTCCAGTTCGACAAAATGGCCATCAACCAAAGCACGGCGGCCATCCGATTAAACAAAGCGCCGACGATCAAGAGGACGATTCGTTCCGGGCGCTCGGTAAATCCAATCTTGCATTTTGGAATGATGGATTCGGCGCGGGCGCGGGCATAACTGGTCATCACGGCGCCCATCAGAACTATGCAAGTGATCAGCACGTAGCTGATCTGTGATGTACGCGCGTAATGCACAATCAGGCCGATAAACAAGACGACGTCGGAAAATCGATCGATGACCGAATCGAAAAACGCGCCAAATTTCGTATCGGAGTTCATGGCCCGCGCCACGCGACCGTCGATCATGTCGAAGAGTCCGGCGCCGATGACCACCAGTCCTGCCTCGAAGAAACGGCCATTGGCCAGCAAGTAGGCGGCGATCACATTGATGACCAGCCCGATTAAGGTCAGCGTGTTGGGGCTGACCCCGATGAGTGTGACTACCCAGACGATCTTGTCAAGAATAAAACCGACCGAGCGGCCGATCCGTTCCGTAAAAGTTACCATCGCGCACTACTCCGAGGTGTTAAAATAGCTTAAAGTTGATGGTCAGATAGCGTTTGGGATTTTGCCGAAAATCGTAGATCAACTTGGAGACTTCCGACAGTGTCTGATTTACGGTTTTGTACATAGAATCATCTTTGCTCAATTTGCCCAGTGTGCCTTCCCCGCGCTCAATCCGATCGGCCAGATCCGTCAGTTTCTCAATGGCCTTGGTAGTTTGATCATACAAGGCGCGATCCTTAGAAAGCATGCCGATAGTTCCCTGGCCTTTTTCTATGCGCTCGGCAATAACGTCGGCACGCTTGACCACGCGGTCGGCATCATTATATAACGCTTCATCCACAATAAAACGACCGGCCGTGCCGCGGCCGGACTTCACGCGCTCGGTAATGTCGGTGACGTTGCGCATGACGTTTTCCGCCTGGTCGTAGATGGCGGAATCCTGCATGATTTTTCCCATCGTGCCTTTTCCGCTTTGCACGTCCTGAATTAACTGATTGGCGCGGTTCATGGCCGTCTCCGCTTCTTTGAACGTACTATCCAGACGACTGCCTACAGTCGTAATGGTCTCGCTTACTTGGTCAATGTCTATGCGATTGGCGATCCGTTTCATCTGATCGGAGATAACTGAAAAATTGGCGACTACGTCATTGGCGCCGGCGAGTATATCTTTAATGCTGGTCGTGCGCAAGCCCTCGACAATTACCACTTCTTGCTTGTGCGTCGGATCAAATTCTCGGCGGGCCGGCTCGCCGCCGCTGCCAATTGAAATATCGATATAACTTTCACCAATCAACCCGGCGGACCCAATACTGACTTCCGAGTCGGTCCCCAGTTTATCGCGAAATAAATTATCAATCTTCATCATGATTTCAACCGTCCGCAATTCCAATTTCTTGTTACGGATGTCGTCGCTGAGGTCGGAGCGCTTCTTCCAATAATCGGGCCGGGCGCGATCGAGGCCCTCAATCTGGGCGCGGATTTTCTGGATCTCCGCTAAGACCGTTTGATTGCGGCTGTATTTTTCCACGGGAACGAAACGGACATTGGTCACATAGCCGACTTCCAGACCCGAGAGCCATACGGGAGAACCCGGTTTCAGTCGTTCTACCGTGGGCAGATAGGTCTTCGCATAAAACTGTTTGGGAGCGAAAGAGAAAAGTTTGCTTCCCCATGAGGCTCTGAGGATGAAAACAATCAACAGCGTCAACGCGATAATCACGAAGACTCCGACCTTAAGCTCGGCCCATGCCAGTCTCTTTCGTGTCACCATGGTTCCTCCTGATAAAGTTTAGTAACTGTTCAAGGGAGTGTGCTGATGAACCTTTCGACAAAAGGTGACCCTACGGCGCCTAGTCCCTGAAGGGGACACGGTTAATAGCCGTGGGTGGCGTTTCGCCACCCACGGACTGAAACCCCCGCGCCGGCCGACCCTGAAAGGGTCGCAGTCGTCCACCCACATCGGACCCTACGTGGACCCTTTCAGGGTCCGGCTGGAAATGATGGCCTTCCGTGGGTGGCGCGGGGCGCCACCCACGGCTATCAACAAGGTCCCCTTCAGGGACCGGCGGCGACCGCACTGAGCCGTTACAAAGTTTACAAGCACCTACGGATTTTTCCAAAAATCCATTTCGAGCAAGCCCACCCCGCCATAGATTGCAGCTTGTTCGCATCGTTCCGCAAGAGCTCTGGATTGTAAACGGCGCCTCACTCCCTACTAAATATCCAAATTCCAACGCCCCGCAGGGGGCCGGATTTTGGAATTAGCGCGTTTCTTATGATCGAACTTCAGTATAGTGCCTTCCAACTTGATTTGTTAAAAAATGCAGTATAGCACAAGACGGAGTTCCTGGCTGGTCTTTGGGTACGGCCGTTGACAGGGTTGTATAAGTAGGCTATATTTATCGCGCGAATTGCGTGATAAAATCAAAAGGAGTTGAACATGGGCGAAGGATTATGGTCGTTGATCAGTCTGCAAGAGACTGACTTGAAGATCATGGATCTGAATCGAAAGATTGCGGAAATCCCCCGCCAGCTCACTCAGCTCGATGAACAACTGGCCTCCTACGATGCGGCAGTCGCAAGGAATAAGGAAAAGTTGGGTGAAACGCAAAAGGAACGCCGACGTCTGGAAGGTGAAGTAGAATTGCTCTGCCTGAGATCCTCCAAGTACAAAGACCAACTCATGGCCGTGAAAAAGAATGATGAATATACCGCCGTTCTAAAGGAAATCGAGACCTGCAAGATCGAGATCGCCCGTGCCGAGGATCGCATTCTCGAGTACATGGAGTTTTGCGATGCGTTGGAGAAAGAGACCAAAGCCAAAGAAGGCGAGTTGCGGATTGCCCGCGGACAAATCAAGCAATCAAAGGAAGATCTCGATCAACTCTCTATAGAGCTTCAGGCTGAGTTGTCTCGCCTCAATGAGCAACGGTCAGCCTTTGTCGGCCATATTGGTCGAGAGTTGTTGGCGACTTACCACAGTATCGCCAACCAGAGACGAGGTGTGGCCCTGGCCGAAGCTAAGAACGAGTCTTGTCAGGCCTGCCACGTGCGATTGCGACCGCAAGTTTTCAGTGATGTTCGGCTAAACAATCAAATTATCATGTGCGAAAGCTGCATGCGCATCCTTTACTGGAAAGGAGACGTGCCGGCCGAAGTACGTACCGATGCCTGATTAAAGCCTCTCATACGGCTCCCCAATCATAAATAGCCGCTTTGACAACATACAGACTATTGCCCTTTCGTATACGGCGCTCGGCCGCTAGAACCTTGTTTTTGTCAGCCGGCCAGGCTCATTCATAGCCGACAAAATTCAAAATGGAAAAAGCCGCGAAGAATCGTCGAAATTCCATAGGAATACAAGTCAAAACGCGGTTCCGCGCAAACAGCGTCTCCGGCTAGAACGCGAATCTGATGAGCCAAAGACGCGCGGCCTGCCGCGATGAGTGTGCGTTAAAAATATAGGTAGGAATGGACAAGAGATAGGCTATTTCCGAGTAGCTGAATGCTGAAAAAGCCTTCAGAATAAATCTTACCACAAGGACACAAAGGCATTAAGCTCACAAAACCATTCGCTTAATTCCATACTTTGTGTGTCTTCGTGTCTTTGTGGTTAAATGAATCCTACCATAAATATACAAAAAACCATCATCAGAAAATCTCCCTGGCTGATTCAAACCACCAACAAATTTGACGCACACTAACTTTTAGAATGGCTGACGAGATCTTGCACTAAATCAATTTCCATTTGATTCCGCCGGTCCCAGGTTAAAAGCTGTTGGGCCACATGCTGACCCGCCGCTTCACCGACGCGGCGGCGCAGGGAATCATCTCGAAGGAGACGCACAACGGTGTCGGCCAACGCGTGATCGTCGCCCGGTGGCGCCAGAAAGCCGGTTTCTCCATCAGTGATTAAGCCCTTAGTACTGCCGTCGTCCAGGGTGACCACACAACGCCGGCAACTCAGCGCCTCGATCAGGACATTGGTCAAATTAGATATATCGCAGAGCTGCACAAATACATCGGCCAAATACATACAGGACTTGACCTCGTCATGCGCCAGGCTGCCGGGAAACTTTACCCACTGGTCGACAGAAAAGTCTCTGACCATTTTCTCGAGGAACTCACGCTCGCCACCATCCCCCACCATCAAGACCGTGACATCCTGATATTGTTGCACCATGCGCGGAACGGCGCGAATAAGTTTGTGAAACCCCTTGACCAACCACATGCGCCCAAGCGTTAGAATGATTTTATTCTTCTCGGGAATATTCCAGCGGGCGCGTAGATCCACAATTTCCTTGGGCTTTTCCAACATGCTCGGGTGAATGCCGTCGCGCCAGAAGCGTACCCGCGCCTTCGGTACACGTAAGACTTCGGCCACATAGTCGCCGCGCGTTCCGTCGTCAAGAATGATCAGACAGTCGCACGGCACTGTGAAGGCCGTGACCGAAGTAAAATAACGGAACTTGTAAAACCGCGTGGAGAGCAACGAATAAAGAAAAGTGCCGAAGACTCGGGTAATCAAGGGCACGCCATACCGGCGAGACACCACCCATCCGGCAGCGTTGCCGATATGAAAACCGTATATCACATCCGGCTTGACTCGGCGGGCTATACGGATTCCCGCGACGACCGCCCCAGCCGTGAAGAGGCCCCAAATCACATACTCGCATAAGAGGATTTGAAAAAGGTATATCAGATAATGCAGAAATTTATTCGCCGGCAACTTGGCCCGGCGGAAACGGCTCAAACGCTCGACCCATGGTACATGAAATTCATGAACGTGAATCCCGTCTTCAATCCGGTCCCGCGCCGCGCGGGCTTCTTGCCCTTCGTAGTGTTCGAGGGGGGGCCAACAAGTAAGAAAATGCACACGGTGACCCGCCTCCACGTAGGCCCGCATACCCAAGTACGCAGCCATGTATCCGCGCCGTTCGCCCTGCGGGAACAACATGAGACCCGATATGGCAAGCACGGTCATCTTTGATTGGCCATCCTTTCCCATGTAATCTCCAAAATAACTCGAGCGGCCGCGACCTTGAAAATACCTGGGAGCGCCCCGACGGTAGTCGGGGCGCTCCCAGGGGTGTAGTTGCTGTTTTCATTCATCGCCCTTTAGGACTTGGCGAGGAGTCCTTCGTAAACCTCCAGCCACTGCGGGTAGACCGCGGCCCATACGTATTTCCGGCATGCCGATCGGGCGTTTTCCGCTAACTCCAAAGCGTACTCCGGGTGGTTGAGCAAAAACAAAATCTTTTCAGCCATGGCCCGCGGATCGTTTACCGAAACTAACAAGCCCGTCTTGCCTTGCTCCACCAGGTAAGGAATTCCTCCCGCATCGCTGGATACGATAGGGAGGCCGCAGGCGGCGGCTTCCAAAATCGCGCCGGGAAAATTATCGGCTATTGAGGCGTTTAAAAAAATGTCACACTGCTGGTATAACGCCGCCATGGCTGCATGATCTACGGCGCCACAAAAGGTGACCCGCGGCAAGCCGTTGTCTCTTACAAAGCGCTCCAAGGCCGCGCGTTCACTGCCATCGCCGGCAATGAGCAACTCGGCGTCCGGTCGGACCTGTTGCACCAACTGAAACGCCTCCAATGTGCATCGCACATTGTACAACTTTTCCAGATTGCGTGTGCTAATGCAGAGCGGGCGGAGCGTTTTCCGCGCCCGATACGTAAAGCGCTCCAGATCGGCGATATTGGGCACAATTCGGCTCTTCATATCGTAGCGCGCAAACACCTGCTGCAGGAATGCCGACGGAACTATCACCGTGCACCCCCTTAGAATGGCGCGCACCGCGGCCGCCCATCGGCCAAAGAAGCGCTCAGCTTCCCCGCCGCGATAGTTTATGATATGCGGCTTGCGGAATAGCTTGCACAAGGCCGCCGTGGGGGCCGTCACAATGAAAAAGTAGAGATGGGAACATGATAAGTGGTGAACGATGTCGCACTCCGGAAGAAACCGCCACAAGGCGCGTGCCAAAAGCCCCAACGAGACCGCGGTCCGCACGCCGGGCCATCGCGCCAGGGCCCGCACGGCCGCTGGGAAAACGGGATTGGTTGAAACTACCGTCACGATCATTCCCTCAGCACGCAATCCCGCTATCAGTTTTTCCGCTTGAACGGCCATCCCTCCGTAGGGCGGAGGCAGTGGCGTGACGAAACATATGCGTAAAGCCTTGGTGGAAGATTTATCGCCGCTCATCGGCTTAAACCGCGCCCCGGTTGATCATGAATTTTCGCAGCCACAGCTCAAACATGAGCAGTATCCAAAGACGCGTAGAGTGATCGCGTACGCCGCTCTGGTGGTGGTTCCATAAACGACGTACATACCCCAGGTTAATGTATTGGCCAAGGCCGGACGAGCCGCCCAACAATAGGTCAT
This sequence comes from Acidobacteriota bacterium, assembly GCA_016179055.1. GTDB lineage: Bacteria > Acidobacteriota > UBA6911 > JACOSC01 > JACOSC01 > JACOSC01. Next base: position 31,774 of record JACOSC010000017.1, on the reverse strand, counting down.
GGGCAAACTCTTTGATGTCCCGGCGAAACCATACATCCAGCGGCACGGCAAACCCCATCTTGCGTCGATGCAGGATCTCCTCGGGAAGGCGATGACCCATAGCCTGCTTAAAAATATGTTTTCCGCTCTGTCCGCTCAGCTTCAAATGCGATGGAATCGTGGCGGCAAATTCAGTCAACTTGTGATCGAGCAGTGGAGCGCGCGCCTCCAGCGATACGGCCATGCTGGCTCGATCCACCTTCGTGAGAATGTCGTCCACCAGGTAGGTCTTGATGTCGACGTACTGAACCCGGCTGAGCGGATCGACGCTGTCACAGCGGCGAAAGTAGTCATCGAATACGGAATACGTGCTATAGCCGTGCAACTCGCGCAACATCTCGCCCTTGAAAAGCTGACCCTTTTCCGCCTCTTTAAACGCGGACATCGTATTAAAGTATCCGGCTTCCGGCGAGCCGGAGAGATTGGTTAACAAAGTCTTCCCGCGAAACACTTGCGGCGCCCAATCGGCTTTGGGATAAAGCTTGGCTATCGACCCAATTACATGCCGGCGAACCGGTGTGGGAATTAGCCGGCGCATACGGTTCTCCAACCGATCAAAACGATACCGTCGATAACCGGCGAAGTTTTCATCGCCGCCGTCTCCGGTGAGCGCCACCGTTACGTTTTCACGCGCGACCTTGGAGACGTAGTAGGTCGGAATCGCGGAGGAATCGGCAAAAGGCTCATCGTAATGCCAAGATAACGTATCCAGGATTTCCAAGGCTTGCGGCTTGACCGTGTATTCGTGATGGTTGGTATGGAACCTGTCAGCGACGGCGCGCGCGTGGCAGGTTTCGTCATAACTGGATTCGGGGAACCCGATGGAGTTGGTAATCACCGGCTCGGAAAGAAGGTCGGACATCAGGGCCACCACGGCGCTGGAATCTACGCCGCCGCTCAAAAAGGCGCCCAGAGGAACTTCGCTCATCAGCCGAATGGAAACGGATTCCTGCAATAATTCCGTCAGGCGTTGGGTCAGGACCGCCGGCGAGTCAGCGGAAACCTCTCCGAAATGGACATCCCAATACTCACGCTGCGCAACTTGTTCCGGATTGATGACCAGGTAATGCCCAGCAGGCAGCTTGCGGATATCCTGGAAGATGGTTTTAGGGGAAGGAATATAGCCCAGGGACACGTAGTCGCTGAGCGCTTGCAGATCAATTTCCCGGGGTACCGCGGCGTCGCACAAAATGGGCTTGATCTCAGAGCCAAAAACGCAGCGGCCGTCTTTTAAAAAATAATAAAGCGGCTTGATGCCCAGGCGATCCCGAGCCAGCATGAGCTGCCGTCGTTTGGCGTCCCATATGGCAAACGCAAACATCCCGCGTAGCGACTGCACGCAATCCGCCCCTTGCTCTTCGTAGAGGTGAAGGATGGTCTCCGTGTCTGAATTCGTTTTGAACCGGTGCCCACGAGCCAAGAGCCCGGACCGCAAACCCGCGTAATTATAAATCTCGCCGTTGAAGATTATGGCGCAGGAACCATCCTCGTTATAAATCGGTTGATGCCCGCCGGCCACATCGATGATACTCAACCGACGAAAGCCGAGGCCAATCGAGCCATCCATGAAAAAGCCGTCATCGTCCGGTCCGCGATGTCGTATCGTTCCGGTCATGCGCTTCAGCAGACCGGGATCAACCGGCTCTCCCGTGCCAAAATTATAAACGCCGCTAATTCCGCACATAACTCCCATTACCCGGCTTACATTTTATTTAACTGCTCAGCCACGCCTTCGATCAAGCCGGAGGCTTGACAGCTATTAGCCGGTGGTTGAGCACAGCGATACCACCGGCTAATAGCTGGAAACCCTCTGGGTTTCCGCGCGATTCCTGATTCCAGATTTCGTTATTGTTCAACCACCCACGCATTAGGCTTCCCAGCCGATACGGAACCGCCGCCATGGGCTGCGCAGTTACCATTTTATTAAGAAACACCATAATCATGGGCTTCATACCATCCAAATGCCTACCGGTAATCAACCAATTGTAGAACACTCCCATGCGGAACAGCCCAGGAGAAAACATCAAGTAGTAGGGATACCAGCGGAATATCCTTGTAGTATTTCTGCGGCAGCTCCCGGCAACGTTGCCGGCGACTCGCCGCGTCCAACATACTTCGGCTCCCGCACTATGACGCCGTCGCTCCGGTAGGCGCAATAACGGAACGACCCGCCAATCGGTCTTTGAATAATTTCATACGTCGCTGTCTATCGGTCATCGTATTCTGGGCCAACCACGCATCCGCCTGAAGGCGAATGCAGGCAATAACCGGGATCAGATAATAATAGGCATCAAAATCGTGCCGACTATTAAAGAGGTTGCCGATGATATAGGCAGGGAACATGGCTCCTATACCATGACAGTATAGAATTAGGTGCGAGGGCCCCCCGGCTTTCTGAAGCTTGCGCCGGGTGTGTCGCAGAACGTAAATCGATTGCAGAATTATATAGACGTATACGATAAAAGCGGGAATCCCGCTCTCCGCCGTAATTCGCAAAAATCCGTTATGCGTGTCCCAAGGGATTCCACTCTGGAAATAATTAAACACATACGAAAAATTTTTGGGGCCGACCCCGACCACCGGATGACGCCGGATCATGCGCCCGGCACATTCCCAGGCGTCAAACCGGCTCTTTGTGGAAATGTCATCCTGGCGAGCGGTCTTAATGCTGGCGATACGGTTCTTCACGGCCTGCGGCGCAAAGAGCAGGAAAACCACAACGGCAAAGCTTAGCCCAATTATACCAACCCACTTTCGGTTGGCTTTGGCTGACATAATCAAAACCACGCCGCACAGCTCAAGGAAGCCGGCCCGCGAGTAAGTAAAAATGGCGGCGATCCCGGACGAGATGGCCATGATGGTACATAACCTTCGCCAACGTTCATTTCCTTCACACTTGCCCACGTAGTAAATGATCGGAATCATCATAGTCAGGAAGATGGCAAAATCATTGTTCTCGGCCAGTTGACCCCCCGGCCCTTTTACCATGCCACCACCGGTAAAAATGGCCTGCTTCAAACCGTGAAAGGCCAGCACCCCCGACGATAGCGCAATCACGAGCATTAATCGTTTGAGCCGCGCCGTGTCGTCCTTAATGATTGATACGGTTAGAATGCAAATAATAATAACCTTGGAAAACTCCCAAAACTTCCAGACGGCCACTTGAGGAATGTACGCCGTGGCGGAGGTTATCCCCAGAATGACCCATAGCAAAAGAAGATGGCCGAGATGGTTAATGCACAGACGGGCCTTATGGATGCTAAACAGGAAGTAACCCGAAAGTAGGGCGGCCGCCAAGAAGGTTCCGTAATCGAAATACTTTATATACCAGGCCAGCTCCAACGGACGCATATAGTTGACCCAGTAATAAATCAATAGGCCGTAATACGAGTTAATGAAGGAAATCGGAACGGCCACCAGCATTATTAAAAATAATAGAAACGCACGCATTCCAAACCTACCTACGTTGCCACATACGGTCTGACACGCGAATTAACCTTGTACCTTTTCTTCTGCGCCATAGCCAAGTATAAATTGGCGTAGCGGTCAAGCATGGCGGTCAGGCTGAATTCCGTTTCGGCGCGGCGCCGCGCCGCGGCGCCCAGCGCCGCTCTGCCAAGGGGGTCTTGCCACAGACGGTCCAAGTGGCTCACCAAGCGAGGCACATCTCCAGGAGCAAATAATAGTCCTGAGGATTCTTCCACAATCAATTGGGGATTGCCCCCAACGCCTGTCGCCACTACCGGACGCCCCGCCGCCATGGCTTCCAAGATCGTGTTTGACATGCCCTCGGACATAGAAGACGATACGAAAACATCCAAGCCGCTCAGCAGCTCTGGAATGTCCGTTCGATGACCTAAGAAGCTTACGATCGCTCCCAAGCCTTTCTCGCGCGTGTAGCTCTCAAGCTCGCCCCGCAGAGGCCCATCGCCGATAATCCATAAATGTACGTCGGCGCCGCGCATTCGCAACACGTCCATAGCGCGCAGCATCGTCATCGGATCCTTGACCGGATCTAGGCGTCCGATCGTGCCGATGAGAAACGTGCCAGGATTCAATCCGCCCGCGGCTCGCACAGCCGCGCGCGCCTCGGGATCGTAGCGGAAACATTGCAAGTCAACGCCATTCTCCAATATTTTAATCCGCGCCGTCGGAAACCCGGTAAGCTGGTGATAAAACGATCGCAGCTCTTCCGAAACGGTAAACACGGTGTCCGACAACCGGAACATCAGCCGCCGCAAAATCACGCGGCGCCAGTTCTCCGTCTTCATGTTCGATTGATCTCGCCCATGCTCACTATGAATCACCGCCGGTATACCGGCTAGCTTTGCGCCAAAAATTCCATCCATGGCCCCCCAATTGCGCGTATGGACAATATGCGGACGTTCACGTCGGATAAGCCGGGCCAACCGCAAGGCCATCCATGGATCATGCCCGGGAGCTTTATGCATGTCATAGTACTTTACCGATGCGCACTGAATTCTCTGCTGAGATTCGCCGAGGCGGTTGATGGCGCAAATGCTATGATCAAAGACTTCCGCATCCAAGCCGTTAATAATGTTCACTACACCGTTTTGCAGCCCACCCACCCCAAAATGATCAAGCACATGTATGATTTTCACCTTCTCCATACGACTCTACTCAGGACGGCCGACGACAAAGGCAACGCCAGGATCTTGCGGTCCATTGCCCGCCCACAAGCGGCGTCATAACTAGGGCTGGGCGTTCGCCAGCGGCCCTTCTATCTTATGCCATTCCAACGTCAGCCGCAGGCCTTCGATCAACGAAGTCTTCGGCTCAAAACCCAGCATGAAACGAGCCTTGGTAATATCCGGTATCTTGCGTTTAACGTCTTCGTATTTGAGGGAGAATTCCGTGTAGTCAATAAACTCAAGCTTGGGTTTTTGATCATTTCCGGATAACCCCCACACTGTATAGGCCAAATCAATCATCGACACTTCGTTGGGATTGCCAATGTTAAAGATCTCGCCCACGGCCCTGGGGTTCTCCATGACGTTAATAGTACCATTGATCATGTCCGTAACATAACAAAAGCTGCGGGTCTGCGTTCCGTTGCCGTGGATGGGCATGTAGGTATCTTTCAGGGCCGACTCGATAAATACAGAGGTCGGACCTCCCCACCACCCCGGGCTCTGCCGCGGGCCATACCCGCCAAAATAACGGAGGATCGAGATGGGCAGGCCGAACTTCTCATGGTAAGCAAAACAAAGATGCTCCGCATACATTTGCGAGACGGCAAAACTCCAGCGGCTAACGTCGGCTTCGCCCATGACCAGCGCGCTTTCCTCGCTGAAAGGCGTGTCGGGATTCTTTCCATAGATATCGTCGGTGGAGCCGTAAATGAATCTCGCCGCATTCAGGCGCGCGGTTTCCAGCGCGTTCTCGGTTCCATGCGTGTTGATCTCGAGGGTTTTGAGCGGCGTGTAGTAGCGAGGTATCTTGTAGGCGGCAAAATGTACCACAAACTGGACGCCGCGGCCGGCTTCAAAGAGCGCTTCTCTATCGAGAACGTCGAGCTCATGAAAACGAAACCGTGCGTCATGGATAAAGCTCTGCAGGTTGGCCTCGCGGCCCTGAGAAAGGTTATCCACTCCGATAACCTCGTAGCCCTGCGACAGCAGATGTTCGGTCAAGTGGGAGCCAAGAAAACCCGCGGCTCCAGTGATCAACACTCTTTTCTCGCCGCTCGCGCTAGACATTGGCCGCCTCCTTCTCCGCCGTCATCACTCGGCGTTGCCACTCAATGGTCCGCAATAAACCCTCTTCGAGTCCAACCTTTGGTTCAAAGCCCAACAGTGTGCGGGCCTTCAGGATTTCCGGCGTGCGATTGCGAACGTCTTCATATCGCCCCGAGAAGCTCCGGTACGAGATCATTTCCAGCTTGGGCTCTTCTGTGGGACGTATGAGTCGCCAAATCAACTTTGCCAGCTCAAGGATGGTGATCTCATGCGTATTTCCAACGTTGAAGACTTCACCCACAGTACGGTCGCTTTCGAGAACGCGTATCGTGCCGTCTACCATATCCGATATGTAAGTAAAGCTGCGGGTCTGCAGGCCGTCGCCATGAATCGGCATCGGCTTGTTTTCCAGAGCGCAATGCATAAAAACCGACTGCGGCCCGCCCCACCACGTCATGTTCTGGTTGGGACCATAGCCGCCAAAGTAGCGTACGATGGCCACCGGTAGACCGTATTCCTTCATGAAGGCAAAACAGTAGTGCTCATCCAACATCTTCGACACTGCGTAAGCCCAGCGCTTAACGTTAGGCTCGCCCATGTACATATCGCTATGCTCGGTAAAAGGCAGCTTGGGGTTCTTTCCGTAGACATCCGACGTCGAGCTGAATACGACCTTGCACTTATTGTTCTTCAAGGCCGCATGGAGAGCGTTCTCCGTTCCTTTCACATTAATAGTGAGCGTGTCATAGGCATTCCCATAGCGAGGGATCTTGTAGGTCGCCAGATGAATAATGGCCGCCGCCCCTTCGGCCAATTTCGTCAGCAACTCGCCATCGCGCACATCGCCTTCACGGAATACAAAGCGGGGATCGCTCAGACATCCCGCCAAATTACGCATAAAGCCATGCGAGAGATCGTCAAGGCCGACCACCTGATACCCCTTTGGCGATTGTAGCAAGGCGGCCGCTAAATTCGACCCGACGAATCCGGCTACCCCGGTTATGAGAATTTTTTTCATAGCGTCTTAATGTGCTCCTTGTTGTTTTCTTCCTAAGAAATAAAATCCACCGGCCACCTCAACGGAGTGTTCATGATCCTTCACCAGCCAGTCCAGATAGCGTAGCGGAGCAAAAGCCCACCGGAACGTCGTCACTAGAATTTTGTAGAACGCCTCGGACCGGAAGGCTAAAAGCGCGGCAAAGGCGTAAGCGCCCACGTGCGCCAAAGCGGACGCCGGTCCGTTGGAGATGCCGGTGCGAATAGCCTCAAAATCACGGAACAAAAATTCCAACCCTTCTAAGGTGAGCCTCTGAAAATCATAGCCCGGGTAATAGCGTTGCAGAAAAGGTATTTCGCTATAAACGCAGCCGCCGGGGCGGAGCACTCGAAGTATTTCGTCGACGACGACCTTTGGCTCCCGCGTGTGTTGCAACACGGATTGCACGACTACGCCATCAAAACTCTCATCGACAAAGGGAAGGCAGTGGCCATCGGCTACCAAGTCCACGCCCGGCATTAAAGCGACGTCGGTATTTATCACGGACTGCAAAAGTTTCTGACCCAAGTGTATCGAGCCAAAGCCGAGGCCGTCGGCGCCGCCGACAAAGAGCAATTTGGGGTGGTCTAGGCCGGAAAGCATTTCGCGCAGGCACCGATAGTTCTCCGCGGCCGCCACATTAATGAGCCCGGCCGGTGGGTTAAGAACCCAGCGCAAGAAGCGGCCGATCAAAGGCAACTTTCTGAGCACGGAGCGCGCCGGCTGGGCGTTGGCGCCGATATTGATGGCCGCGGCGTCACTCCCCTTGAGCATAACCGGAACACCACTGATAATGGGATATTGCTTACCACAACGCAAACAAGTAACCTGTGTCACCGCCGGCGCCATATCCAACGGCGATTGACACTCCGTACAGGCCAGTATATTACGGCACTTATCAAGGTTGTCGATCGGCGGTATAGCGGGATTCCGGCCGGCATCCCGATTAAGGCCTTGTTGGGTCATCGCGCTACGGTTCTCCTGCCACTTGTTTCCAGTCCATCGAAAGGACACGCGTTCGCGCCCGTCGCCTTTTATTATTCCATATTTATTTGTATGACGGCGAGCCCCGACGAAAACGTCGTAGGAGCACCCAATCAAACAAACCAGCCAATTCGGCCATGAACACGTTTTCCGAAAAGTCCCCGAAGAGATCCGCCGAAAACGCTTCATTGATATTTATTCGTCTAAGCGCCGTTAAATCATTAGCACTTTTGTTGGACCCGTAGCGCAAGGCGCAAGCGGCCCAAAAACCATGCCGGGCTAAGTTCTTCCATATACGGTCATCAAAATTGCCATTAGGATAACAAAACCAGCGCACCGTAGTGGACAACTGTTGCTCGAGTTGACGCTTCGATTCGCCTATCTCATGTTCAACGCGGTCCGCCGGCAGCCCGGTCAGGATCGTGTGCGTTTGCGTATGCGAGCCGACATCCATGCCATTGCGCGTCATCTCGCGAAGCATTTCCCAGGACATGCCGCCATCGGCGCCGGCGCTTTCCGCAGCCGCCGGGAATTGTTTCGCCAGAGCTTCAACCAAGCCGGCCACAGCCGCCGCCGGCGCCCCTTTTAGCAAACCAACCACGGCGCTAATCTTCTGTGGCCGGCTGGCCGCGTGAGCCGCCATGAGGGCTGACGCGCGTTCGCTCAGTGCCGCCGGCAAGTGCGTCCGAAAGAGTGCCGGCAGCGCCGGGCCGGCTTCCGCGCAATCTAACAGGCGAGCGATCCGATCAAACCACAACAGCGACTTCCCCCCCATAAACTCGGAAACCAAGAAAAAAGTTGCCGGCAGCTCATACTTTTGCAAAACTGGATAGGCATAAAGATAGTTATCCATGTACCCATCATCAAAAGTAATGACCACTGCTCCGACAGGGAGAGATCGGCCGCTCTTAAGGCACTCCACGGCATGCGACAGGCAAACCACGTGATAATACTTAGCCAAACAAGCCATTTGCGCGTCAAACATCTTGCGGGAGATGGCCATACCGGGAAAACAATAATCACGCATCGAGCGAGGATCATTAAAAACCCGGTGATAGCACAGAATAGTCACACCTCCAAAAGGCCGTCGCCGCGCCAGGAACAAAATACCGGATTTCCTCAGCAAGAAGGCCAGCCAATATTTCACTCGCACTACCATAGGAGTCCTGTCGAGTGGAGGAGAATTATTAACTCCGCATTTTCATAAGAGTTGTTCATGTCCCTTTTGGTGTATAACCTGCGGTTGAGCGACCGACGGACGGAATGCCCGCCAGAACATCGCACTAGCTGTCGCCGGGCCGCCCCAACCGCTTGTTAGGCGGCGAATTTCGGCTCACCTCTAAGCTTCTCTTGCCGAGAATTGAACGCCGATTCCGAGCTGCGCCATGTGAAGTACGTCATGGCAAGTCCGAACATCGCGCCAGCGATCGTCCATTGGATAACAATACTCCATACGCTTCGATTCTTGGCGGCAGGCGCACTGATAGCTGCTGCCATGACCGCATACGGGAGTCCGTAGCGAAGCAACCCACTACCGAAAACATATCGCAGCATCCCCGCTTCGTGCACCTTCTCCCATGTTGCGACCTCTGGCGCACGCAGTTTCGCTGCGATATCCCCACCAACTACCTGTCCATCAACGTGGATCTTGCAGCACGTCCGAACGGTGCCTTGGCCTTGCGCAAGAATGGCTTCGACGTTATGGCGCCGCCCGCCAACCGAGATCGGCGCGGCAAGATGCGCAGACATCCGGCTCAAGAGGCCCGATTCGTTCCGGTCTACATCGAGGCCCCCGACGAGCAGTTCCTCGCCGGTCCTTAACCATCGCGTCCAGCTCCGCACAACGATCGGGATACCGTTCCACGAACACGTCCATTCGCGCACTGTAGCTCCTCTTTCGCCGTCTAACGACGAATGAATAACAGAACCCCCTGCGGTAGCGGGCAGGTGGCCGTGGCCGCGGCGCACCCGGTCGCTACCGCTCCCGGTTCTGTTTCGCTATAACGGTAGCGACGGGGTACCGTTTTGGCTGACAGCTCTAATGCCGGGGCGGCTGAACTGCTCCAATTGAATCCGCCCTCGATTTACACCGGAGACCGATAATGCTCGACCAACGACTCGTAGAGGCTCAGTTGGCGGCGAATAACTTCCTGCCAATCCCATGAGGTCTGCATGTCGATGCGCGCGGCTTTGGCCAAATTCTCCCGGAGCCCCGGATCTGCAATGACGGCGCGACAGCGCGCCACCAAGTCTCCGACGTCCCCGGCGCGAAACAATAGTCCCGTGACGCCATCGCGTACTATTTCGCGAAAGCCGCCGAGGTCGCTGCAAATCACCGGTCGTTCCATGGACATAGCCTCCAACGTTTTCAGAGGCGTAACCGTTTCGGTCAAGCGCATCTTCTTGCGTGGGTACACGGCCACATCCATTACCGAATAATAATCTTGAACTTCGTCATGTGGAACATTGCCGGTGAAGAGTACTTTACCTTCGAGGCCGTCACGCATAACGGCGCCGCGCAATTCCTCTCCTCCTTCACCATCGCCCACCAGCAGCAAGCGCGCGTGGGGAAAAGGAGTGATTAAGGCGCGGAAGGCCTCCACCAACAAGTCCAGCCCCTCGTAGCGATAAAATGAGCCGAGAAATCCTAACGTTACTTTGCCGTCGAGGCCGAGGCGCGTGGCCAAGGCCGAGTTGCGGACGGGCGGCCGGAAGCGCGACGTCTCTACACCATTCGTTACGATTGCTATTTTTTCCGCCGAGATTCCGCGGGCAATCAGGTCATCACGCAAACCGCGGCATATGGTTATGACCAGATCCACTTTCTTGATCAGATCCGTTTCCATGCGCTGGATCAGGCCATATTTCAACGAATGCTCTCGCAGCGTGCCATGATCGACGGCGGCATCTTCCCAAAAAGCTCTCACCTCATAAATCACCGGCAGATGCAGACGCCGCGCCACTTTAAGCGCCGGGATCCCGTTTAAGATCGGGGAGTGCGCATGGATCAGGTCGACACGTTCGTCACGGGCGATCTCAAATACCCTCTGCCGAAGGGCCTTCATCAGTATTTTTTCTTTTAAGAAGGGGGTCTTACGGATACTCCTAACCAGGAAACCCTCGGGCATACGGGTCCGATAATGCGGAATACCTTGAATCTCTTCGAGCAGCGCGTCCATTTTCTCGTGCTTCGGCGACGTAACGGCCAATGGAATGAGGCCAAAACGCTTCTGCGTTTCCAATATGTATTTCGTGCGGAAGCTGTACCCACTAAAGTAGGGAACCGTATGATCCAGTACATGTAACACTTTCATAAACGTTGTTCACGCTGCGTTGGCAATCCCCCAGCCGGATGAGAATAGGATCTAGACGCCATCACCCATTCGCCACCGGCGATGACAATCCTCTGGCTATTGAAACTTGCCATGGCCGGCCTATTCGCTTAGGTCAGGGCTCGGCAGAGTACATCGATGATGCGCTCGGCGGCATGACCATCCCAATACTTGGGCAATCGCCGGCGTCTTACGCCGTGTTGCAACGCCGCGCTACTATACTTAACAATAAGGTTGCCATCCGTGCCTACGACACGGTTGGTCCCTTGCGTCACCGTTATTGGCCGCTCCGTGTTCTTGCGCAATGTGAGACAGGGAACGCCAAGAACCGTAGTCTCTTCCTGAATGCCGCCCGAGTCGGTCAGCACCAAACGCGCTTTAGCCATGAGACAGGCAAAATCTAAATAACCCAGGGGCTCCACCATCCATAGGCCATGCTCACCTATCCGATCGTGCGTCGAGAAGTAATGGGAATATCCAAAGATTTCAATTTGCCGGCGTGTACGCGGGTGGATCGGAAACAGAATCGGCGCATCTTGACTGACTTGGTGGAGGGCCTGCAAGATGGGGCCGAGCACGTCAGGGTCATCCACGTTGCTGGGCCGATGCAACGTAAGCAAGGCATAGGGGCGCGTAGATTTTATTTTGGCCGGTGGGGCGGGTCTTCTCGGTGGGTGGAAGCCATTTTCGGCGATTAATCCCAATCTGACCAACACCTGGGATCGACCGGCTTTAGAACGGTGACGTAACAGCGTATCAATCATCGTGTTGCCGACAAAAAAAATCTTTCGTCGCGCGACGCCTTCCCGGAGCAAGTTCTTGGCCGCCCCGACTTCGCTCGTAAAAAGCCAGTCCGCTAGCGAGTCGGTGAGCACTCGATTGATCTCTTCCGGCATGGTCCGATCAAAGCTGCGTAATCCCGCCTCCACGTGAGCTACTGGGATGCCGAGTTTAGCGGCCGTCAGAGCCCCCGCCAGAGTGGAATTGACATCGCCCACTACGAGAACCAAGTCCGGCCGCTCTTTTTGCAGGACCGGCTCGAGCCCCTTCATGATTTCCGCCGTTTGCACGGCATGCGAGGCGGAGCCGACGCCCAGATCAATGTCGGGCTTTGGAATATGCAGCTCCTGAAAAAAGAGTTGCGACATCTGAAAATCGTAATGTTGGCCCGTGTGGACCAGTCGCATATTTAGATTCCGACGCTTTCTAGCCTGCTGCATGAGTGGAGCAATTTTCATGAAATTGGGCCGTGCCCCGACGATGCTCACGATCTTACGCATAATAGTTGTCCGATCTATTTGTAGCTCCCAGAGGGGGGTGCGGTAAGTCGGTCATTTAGGATGATGCGCACGGCGCGCACCGGCTTGGCCTTCGCCGATTATCCGAGCCGGCGCTGGAAACCCTCTTTAAAGACACCCACGCCAACTCTGAGACAATCACCGGCTCCCGGATATTCTCGATAGGTCACGCGGCCTTCACACCGTCCGATGAGCTTGCTGCGCCCGGCGCGGCGCGGCCTCAACGATAGGCCCAAATAAATTATACGGTAGCTTTGATTAAATTGCATATCTTCTCGGCAGCATGGCCATCGCCAAACAATGACGGTGGACGACGTCGCTCCATAGCCGCCAAACCCCGCACAGCCCTAGCGATGCGCAGCGGATCGGCGCCCACCAGATGGTTCCAGCCGGACTCGACCGTTTCCACCCACTCCGTTTCTTCGCGCAGCGTAAGGCATGGCACACCGAAAAAGAACGCCTCTTTCTGCACTCCACCGGAATCGGTTAGGATCGCCGCCGCCTGCTGCTCAAGCCGAATCATCTGGAAATAGGAGGCCGGATTCATCAGAATAACCGTTGGGGCTATCGTGATACTCTGGCGATGAACTTCTTTACGAGTGCGCGGGTGAAGCGGCAGCAGCACCGGTTTTTCCAGTCCGGAAAGCGCCTCAAGTAGGTCGCGCAGTCGTTTCGGATGGTCGGTGTTTTCGGCACGATGAATCGTGGCCAGGAAATATTCTCGGGGAGCTATCCCCAAGCCTTTGAGCGGGTCGGTTTGTTGGGAAGCCAAGTCCGCGTAGAAGAGCACGGCATCATACATGACGTCCCCCACATTATGGACGCCGTCCACAATGCCTTCTTTGCGCAGATTGGCCACCGCCATCATCGTCGGACAAAAGAGCAGGTCCGCAATATGATCGGCCAATATTCGATTGATCTCTTCGGGCATGCGACGATTGTAGCTGCGCAAGCCCGCTTCGACGTGGGCCACGGGTATGCACAGCTTGGAAGCGGCGAGGGCCGCGGCCAGCGTTGAGTTGGTATCGCCGTAAATCAGAACTCGATCGGGACGCTCTTTTTCCAGGATAGGTTCAAGTCGCTTCAAAATTTCGCCGGTTTGCCGGCCATGAGAGCCTGAGCCAACGTCGAGGTTATAGTGGGGCTGCGGTATGAGCATTTCATCGAAAAACACTCGAGACATCATAGGATCATAGTGCTGCCCCGTATGGACCAGAACCTCCGGGATGCCCTGGCGGACGAGAGCCCGCGAGACGACCGCCGCCTTGATAAACTGCGGCCGCGCGCCCACCACACTAATAATACGCATATTCGCCTCTGAAAATACCTGGGAGCGCCCCGACTACCGTCGGGGCAAGTCCCGTCGCGGACCGCGTCCACCTGTGCCGGCAAGGATGCCGGCGCTCCCAGGCATGTCTGTGCTTTTTTCTACGTCGTAGTGCCCCACAAGGCCATGAACACCCCTAAAGAGACTTCTTCAAGGAAGTGCTTAAAAAAAACTGCTCCAGGCGGAAAGCTATATATTGTAGCTGCTCGTCAGTCAGCTCAGGATAAACCGGCAAGGCCACTGTCTCCCGGCAGGCCGCCTCAGCTTCCGGCATATCTCCCGGCTGGTAACCCAAGTAGCTGAAGCACGTCTGCAGATGAAGCGGCCGCGGATAATACAGCGCATACCCAATCTCACACTGCTTTAAGTGGGCCACCAGCAAATCTCTGGTCGCCGAGCGGACGACGTACTGATTATAAATATGATAGTTCGCCGGACGCACCACCGGCGTTTTCAGATCGACGATTCCGGCGAAGGCATTGTCGAAGTAACGGGCGTTGCGCCGCCGTCCCTCGTGCCAGCCGTCAATATACTTAATCTTGACGAGCAAGACCGCGGCTTGCAGCGTGTCAAGCCGGCTGTTGGTCCCGACGATCGAGTGCATGTATTTTTCTTTTCCGCCGTGGGCGCGCAACATACGTGCGCGTTCGGCCAGTGCATCATCGTTGGTGGTAATCATGCCACCGTCGCCTAAGCCGCCGAGGTTTTTACTGGGAAAGAAACTAAAACAGCCCAGCGAACCCAGCGTGCCGGCTTTACGCCCTTTGTGATGCGCGCCGAACGCCTGGGCGGCGTCTTCGATCACCGGCAGGCGATGCTCGCCCGCTACGGCTAATATTGAATCCATATCGGCGCATTGCCCGAATAAATGCACCGGCAGGATGGCTTTGGTGCGCGGCGTAATCCGGGCGGCGATCCGCTTTGGATTAATGTTATACGTGTCTGGCTCAATGTCGACAAACACCGGCGTGGCGCCGACGTTGGCGATCGCGCCGGCAGTGGCAAAAAACGAATAAGGAGTGGTTATGACTTCATCGCCCACGCCAATGCCCAGCGCGCGTAACGATAGCAGCAGGGCATCGGTCCCGGAAGCCACGGCAATGGCGTGACGAGCGCCAATATAGTCCCCGGCAGCCTTCTCAAATTGAGCTACCTCGGGACCCATGATATAGTTGGCTTGGTCAATCACCTGAAGGACCGCCGCTTTGATTTCCGCGTCAATGGGATCATGCTGCGCTTTCAAGTCCAGTAATGGAATCTTCATAAACCTTCTCCGCATGCATCACGGTCAATGCGTCTAGGCTAAATTATTAATAACCGTTCACGGGGATCGGGGGTCGGGCGATATTGGTTGGATTTCTTTTCCAAACCGTCCGCCATTTGTTAAGCATCCGCCCCACTACCCAATCTCTAAATTAAGATAATTCCTAACAGTCATCGGCACCCCCGGGCCCCAGCCTCTGATCCCTGGACCCCGATCCCCGTGAACAGTTACGATTTTTATATGAGGGGACGACAGTTACATTGAGGGCATCATGCATTTAATCGCTTAAATCGAGATACAAGATTTCGGAGACGCCATCTTCGCCTTTTTCGTACTCGGCTGAGCATGATGAGCAGGTCACCCGCTCGTAGTCATCGCCGAATCGAAACCCCAAGCGAACGCCGCACCGGCACACATAGCCTTGCCGGCGGGCGGGGCTGCCATAGACTAGGGAAAAATCCGTCACGTCGCGCGTAACGACCGCACCGGCGCCGACAAAAGCGTAGCGCCCGATGGTCACCCCACAGATAATCGTACAGTTGGCGCCAAGCGTCGCCCCTCGTTTAACGCGCGTCACTTGATACTCGTCTTTCCGGACAATGTGGCTACGGGGATTGATTACGTTGGTAAACACCATCGACGGACCGCAAAAAACATCATCCTCGAGAATCACGGCGTCATAAATCGAAACATTATTCTGCACCTTCACGTTGTTGCCGAGCACGGCGCCTCCGCCAATATTGACATTTTGCCCAACCACACACCGTTCGCCCAGCACCGCCCCGGCCATTATGTGAGAAAAATGCCAAATCTTGCTTCCCTTCCCTATAGTAACTGGTTCATCGACATAAGCTGACTCATGCACAAAATAGTCTTTCTCCGCCATTTTGCCTTTTCGCCTCTTGGCTCTACACGTCAGTAAGCTGTATCGGACGGCCGTTGGACTGCATCGAAACCTGAGCCGCTTCCAGGACCTTAACCACGCGCAACCCGGCCAGCCCATCACTCCGCGGAGTTTTCCCGTCTCGTATGCATTCCACAAAATGTTGGCATTCGAGCCGCAGGGGCTCGGTCATTTTGAGGCTGGGAATCAAAATGTCGCCTGAGCGCAGCGTCAACGATTCATTGTATGATACCACCGATGGCGCGTAATCCACGCCTTTATCATAAATTCTAATTTTTTCGCTGCTCTCCACATCATCGAAAACCACCATTTTCTTGCTGCCGACAATGGTAAGCCGCCGCACTTTGTGAGGGTCAAGCCAACTGAGTTGAATCTGCGCCATGCGGCGGTCTTTAAACCGCAGGTTAACGAAAACCACGTCTTCGATGCCCGGCTGAATGTAAGATTCGCCGCGGGCCGTAACATCGAGCGGTTCCTCGCCAAAAAGGTAAAGAATTACGGATAGGTCGTGCGGGGCGAAACTCCATAGGGCATTCTCATCCTTGCGCACGATCCCCAAATTTAAGCGCTGCGAGTATAGATAGAAAATCTCTCCCAGCTCACCCTTTTCAATCAACTGCTTGAGCATTTCCGTGCCGGGATGATACTGCATTAAATGGCCAACCATCAGAACGCGTCGGCGTTCTTCGGCCAGATGGACCAACATCTTTGCATCCTCGGCATTGAGCGTCAACGGCTTCTCGACAAAAACGTGCTTGCCGGCCAATAGGCACTGCCTCGCCACGGCCGCATGATGCGCCGCCGAGGTGGCAATAATCACACCCTCCACTTCCGAATTCGCCAGGAGCTCTTCGAGTCGTGTCGTGCAAAATACCGGCCCGCCGGCGGCCCGTATTCGGTCAAAGCGATCCGCATCCAAATCACAACAAGCCAACAAACGAGCGGAGGGCAACTGTGCGAAATTTCTTACGAGATTGATTCCCCAATAGCCTGCACCAACAATCCCCACACCAACGGACACTGTCATAGGAAGTTCCTCTCCACGGTAGATCGTAAATGCCCATCATGCCGGCTCCTCAACTAGGCGTCCTTCACTGCACTGTAGTATTATACAGAACGGAAACGGTGCTACCCATGGCATTGGCCACCGCTAAATCCCATTGGCCATCCAAATCGAAATCATCCATGGCCATGAAAAGCGGGCCCGCGCCTACCCCAAAAAACTGGGCGCTGCGGAAAGTGCCATCGCCATTGCCCAGCAGAACGGCCACGCTATTGGATAAGCTATTGACCACGACGATGTCGGCTTTGCCATCCAAATCGAAGTCGTCCGTGATCACGGCCGTGGGACCCAAACCCACTTGCAAACAACTGGCCGGAAGCGTAAACGTACCCGGCGATTCCGGCTTGCCGAGTAAAACAGCCACCTTGTCGTTAGCGACGTCGTAGGTACCGGCCACGCCAATGGCCAGATCCAATGCCGTATCTCCGTTAAAATATCCTACGGTTATTCCATGCGGACCCTGTCCACAATTACTAACCGAAAAAGTCACCGGCGGCGTCACCAGCCCCGTATCCGACCCGCGCAAGATGGATAGGCTGGCGGATCCAAAATTGGCCGTCAGCACGTCGAGCCAACCATCGCCATCGACGTCGACGACGACGAGGGCGCGCGGTTTGCTGCCGGCCTCCAAGCGATAATTGATCGCCGGAAAGAAAGTCCCGTTGCCACGCCCAAGCAAGACGGAGACGGAATCTTCGTTGGGAAGTCCGTTGCCGTTGAAATTACCCGTGACAATGTCAAGGAAGGCATCCCCATTCAAGTCGGCTATGGCAATAGACCGCGGATCATATCCCACCGGGTATTGTATGGCCGGAGTAATGAAAGTCCCGTTCCCGCGGCCTAATAAAACGGCAACGGAATTCGTGTACGCATTGGCGACAGCCACATCCAGGAAGCCGTCACCATTGAAATCGCCCAAGGCTACAGCCGTGGGATCCAACCGTGTCGACGGCGGACCCAGGGGGTAATTCACCGGGTCAGAGAAAGTTCCGCCTCCGGCGTTCAGAAAAACTGAAAGGCTCTCTGATCCAAAATTGGCCGTCACCAAATCCGCCTTACCGTCCCCGTTGAGATCGCCGGAAACAATGCCGGATGGGGATTGCCCACTGGCAAAGCTCACATCCGAAACAAAGGTCCCGTCGCCTACTCCACGCCAAACCGAAACCATGCCGGCGCCTGAGCTTGTGGCGGCAAGGTCAGGAATGCCATCTCTATTGAAATCCTGGGTCACAACTGCCATCGACCCAAAGCCTACGGAGAGGTCCGGAGCCGAGGTAAAGGAGAGGTCACCATTGCCTAATAAAATGGACACCGCCGGCAAATCACCGGCTATCAGATCTTCAACGGCGCACACGACCAAGTCCAGATTGCGATCTTGATTCAGATCAGAAACGGCCAACGTCGTCGGCCGCGACAGCAAAGGTATTTGTTGTGGTAAAAAGAATGTCCCATCACCTCGACCAGGAAACACCGTCACCCTCCGGGTGCCATACGCGGCTACGGCGATATCCATGTTTGAGTCGCCGTTGAAATCGCCCAGTACCACGCTACGGGGGGCGCTGCCCGGAGGCAGCATGATTGACCTAGGGCTTAAAAAAGTTCCGTTACCTCGGCCCAATAGAATCGTGAGCGAATCGGAGCCGCTGTTGGCCACTACGATATCCAAATTTCTCCCGCGGGTTAGGCGTCCAACGGCAATGGATTGCGGCTCCGTTCCGACCGGCAGAGACGATACCGCATAGGACCCATTTGGTCGTCCCAGTATAACGGAAATAGTTCTTGATCCAGTGTTGGCAACCACCAGGTCCATAACCCCGTCACCGTTAAAATCGCCGGCGGCTATGGCGCCGGGACTCTGGACACCGGCTATGGGCAGGCGAGGAGTGAAGCCACCTCGACCATCGCCCAGCAAAAGCGAGACGTTGCCGGTCTGGCTATTGGTAACCGCCAAGTCCAGCTTGTTATCACCATTGAGATCTACGGCGACAATGCCTTTCGGCTTTCCGCCGACAGTTACCGCGGTTCCGGTGGTGAACCCGCCATTGCCATCGCCGAGAAGAATGGAAACGTTATTAGAGTCGGTATTGACTATCGCCAAATCCGGAAACATATCTGTAAGATTGTTAAAGTTGCCCGTGGCGATCCCAAAAGGGGTGCCACGGCTCAAATAATCGTTTCGACTGGAAAAGGAAAGCCGCTGCCCAAACGCCGAGGCGTGAGACAAGGCCAAATAAACCAAGAGCACACACAAAACCTTACTCTTGCTGGTGAGTCTGCGAGGGGATAGCATACTTCTAAACTTACCTCCAATTGTCTGGGTATCCACATACTAGCCAGGGAACCCGACAACGGGCGAGCATCAATAGGCTCTAGTACCATTATACTCTCATTATATAGCCTGCGCCGCCGATTTATGGGGCTGATTCCTATACGTGTCGGCCACGGCACAAAGCAGCGTATCGAGTTGCAACAGGCTTGCCTCCCAGGAATAATGGGTCTTCACGGCCTCTATAGCCGCGGCAATCTGCTGTCGATATTGCTCGGGAGACTGCACCACTCGAACCACCTCTTCCGCAAAAGTTGCGGCGGTGTCGGCCAATCGCACCTCGCGCCCCGGCTCAAAACACAGGCCTTCGAGGGCTTGGGGAGTGGTTATTACCGGTGTTCCAGCCGCGGCGGCCTCGAGTATCTTATTTTGAATGCCGCGGGCGATTCTCAGCGGAATAACGCAAGCCGCGGCGTGCGCCAAGTACGGCCGCGTATCCGGCACATAACCGGTCACGACAACGTTAAGATCCCGCTTGGCGAGTGCGCGGATCGCGCGCGTGGGATTCATCCCCACAACGTAAAAGCGCAAATCAGGAACGGCCCGGCGAACCTGAGGCCATACTTCATTAATAAAATACCGTACGCCATCGATGTTCGGAAAATAGTCCATAGCCCCCGTGAAGACAACATACGGCGCCGCCCTGCGCAGGTCAGCAGAAACGCTCCCTCCTGCTGGGGGATCGCCATCAGCCACGTCAGCCCCATTAGCAATAACCGTGATGGCCGAGCTGGGATTTAAAGCGCGGAGAATTTTAGCTTCCGGCTCGGCAATCACCAACGTTTGGCGGAAGCGCTTCATAATTGAGCATTCGTAGGCCGCCAGGCGCCTCCATTCCAAAGCATATAAAGCCGAACGCGGCCACCGGGTAAACCGCGCGTACTGTCGCCATTTATCGGAGTCAACATCGACCATGTCCAGTACAGTGGGCACGCACGCACTATCGGACACATACTGTGCCATCGAACTGGAAAAAACATAAATCAGGTCGAAGGCCAGCGATTCTGTCATACGGGCAATCGATCGCTTTAATCGCGCCGAATAAAAAAAGGGCAACGTCAAGGGTTGACGGGACGCCAACGAAAGCAACGCCCGCCAGTATGCCCAGTAGCGGCTAATAGGGACGGCATGAACCGAGCGGCAAAACGACCGTAATTCGTACTGAAACCGCAGGTCGCCGGGGTCATCGACCAAGCACGCCAAATGCACCTCGTGACGTCGCGCGAGATACTTAATTTGATGAAAGGATCTTATCTTCTCTCCCTTGTTGGGAGGATAAGGGATCCGATGAGCGATATACAATATTCGCATAGATGCCAAGGGGATATCGGTCATGGAGCCGGCACTGGTAGGCGGAGCAGGAATCGAACGCTGCGCCCCTCCCGGAGTAATCGGGATGCTCTACCACTGAGCTATCCGCCTCGGCCCCAATAGAAACGACTCGCATCGACGGGTGAACGATACTACTTTGAAGCTTTATCTTCCGTTCACCGAGGCTTGTACTATTATCAAGGAAAATACCGCACAAGTCTAGGGCCTAATATTTTTGTAAGGGGAAAGGGGAGCCGTTTCCAGGTCTCCACGAGAAGTTTGAACTTTGGATTGGCGGGACTGACATTTGGTAAATGCTCACCAGGGCTTAGGTAATACTGATACTCCAGACTAATTTCTTGCATACCCCAGTGCCGTTTGTAGTCGTACGAGCCGGATCCGGCATTTTTTTTGCTGCGTCCGAAATCAAACCGTTTATAACCGGTCTGGCAACCGTGTTCGATAAGCTTCCAATACATAAAATTATTGGCCCCCAGATGGTTATACTCACGGTAGGAGCCGCCATAATACGGGAGCAAGCTTCCCCCATATACTAACGTCAGCACACCGGCAATACGGCGACCGCGATGACGTACAAACAAGAAGAAACACTCCGGAAAGGTTTGCAATATGTTTTGGAATAGTCGCTTGGGGAAAACCGGGGTACCCAGCCAATGGAGACTGTGGGCATAAATTTCGTAGAATTCGTCGATGCCCTCCCTCGTGAATTCAGCCTCCAATTCATTGCGCAAACTTACACGCACCATACGCCGGGTCTTACGCGGGATCAATTCGAAGTTTATTGCGGGATCGGGATCGAGGTCCTGTATAAACGTAACATAAAGATCTTTCGTGGGCAGATCCTCGTCGCGCTTACGTATATTCTTGAACTCGACGTAAGCGGCTCGCTGCTCTTCAGCCAACGCTTTGGCCTTGGCCATCAGTTCGCTATAAGCGGAGGATGAACTCGCCAGGATCCCGCCATACACACCAAATGGGACAGATGTAAAGGCAACACGGCACAACGGACTCTTGACTTTAAACAGTGGCAGGACGGCCACCAGTTGGCCACGGTCTTCAAGGCTTAAGTACGACGATTGGTACCCAAACGTACGTTCGATAACCTGCTTCCATCCGGTTAAGTGAAAAAAACTTCCATCTTCGTGTTGACGAACGAAGTGGTCCCAATGTATGGCATCGGCCTCAGCAAAGCGCTTAACGTCCATAATCAAATTGCGCCGCTCCACTTAGACGTAAACTCTGAGCAACCGCGCGTACCGGGCCAAACTCGAAATCTGCGAATAAGTGCTCCAATTTTGATCGCATCTTCGTTAAATTAGTGTAATGGCGGAATCTTGAGAAAAGCCCCATGGTTACGCGCGGCTGATCGCCATCGAGCTCCCATGGATGAAAATAAACGATTGCGGGCTTCCGCTCAATGGTAGTTATTTGGCGTAAGCCCCACCGTATATAAGCGTAGGGTAATATTCGAAGATAAGCGCCCCCGGCGACGGGAAGATTTCGTCGCAACAGGCGTACGGTGGAGGGAGGAAATTCTAGAATCTTGCCGGCTGCGGTGGAACGAACGTAGGGGAATCGCTCGGCTCCTGGAATCCCGTAACGATCATGATGGATAGGAAATATGCTGGAATCATATTGGTACGACTCTTCTACCAAAATATCCAAAGCCCATAACGATTGCGTGGTAATGGTATAGCTGGGCGCTCGGTAGCCCACAACTTCACTCCCGGTTAAATCTTCCAAGAGCTGCTTGGATCGCCGGACATCCTGACGATAATGATCTCTGGTCATGGAATAAGTCAGCTCATGATGAAATCCGTGCGAGCCTATTTCATGACCGGCTTTACAAACGGCCTTCACCAAATTCTGGTGGCGTTCGGCGACCCACCCGAGAACAAAAAAAGTAGCCTTAATGTGGTGGTGGGCGAGAAGTTCCAAGACGGTCTCTGTGCTGGCTTCAACTCTACTTTCCAGGTTTGGCCAATGATGCCGCTGATAAATAGAGTCAAAGACCGATGCATTATAGTAATCTTCCAAATCTATAGTCAAGGCGCTTAGCATATATCGGCCCCAAATCCCATCAGGGGTTTTGACTCCTTCAAAACTATTAGCTGATTGCCCTAGAACAATATTACCTTAAGAAGACCGGCAAAATCAATTAATACCGCCGGCTCCTTGAGACTTTCTTAACTCAGGACAGGAATCTCATTTGCCGTTTGTTATCTTGGAGTGTCCTTTCCAAATTAGGTTAGAAAAAAATGAGGAAACTATGTTTAAATGGTTGAAAACTGAATTGCCTTGTGATAGACTGTCACTTGTCTGAACCTTGGCAAAAAGACATTCATGCAGTAGGTGGCGCCGAAGGCGGCTGTTCGCCGATGGAAACACTGCAAAAACCCCCTGGCATTTTTTTAAATACTTAGAAGGCTTGGCTAATGTAGATTCATCTTTCGTGAGGACTCCCAATTCACTTTGAGTCTAAGCGTTCTAGCGTAAAGAAGATGGACAAGGTTTCCAATTGTAGGTAAGCCCTTTTACAATTGGAGGTTGATTTAATGCCAAGAATGATAGTATGATACCTAGCAAAAGCGCGGTAGAGTACGAGAGAGTTAACCGCAGGATTAAATGAATGATGAGTACTAAGGGCTATCTTAAATGATTTCACAGAGAATGAAAGGGAGGACGATTTCAATGAAACGCTTGAATTTAGCAGTCTTTCTCATGTTGGTGTTGGTGGGACTCGCCACGCCGATCTTCGCGGATCGAGTGGACATTACCAGCACGGCGGGGCTTGGCAACTTGATACAAAACGAAAATGTCACACTCACCGGCCAATTCTCAGCCAATCTTCATGTAGAAGTCTACTTCAACTCATCCAATGGGGTTTATACTTACGTCTATAGGCTTTCGCAGCCTTCTCGCTTAATTGACGGACCGGCGCTTACGATCAACCACGGCGCCTTGTTTGATCTGGCCGGTTTAAACTATGGTCTGATTAACGGCGTTGGATGGACCTCTGAGGGATTTGACATTGATTTTATCGGAACCAACCCGGATGGCTCCACTTTCTTTATTTTTGATGATTTTGATTCGGGTGATTCCGTCACGGTTTATGCGCAATCCACGCAACCTCCCGATGAGATGCTGGCTAATCTTCTGGAGAACCTCACACACCGACGTGCCGGAGGAAGGTTACCTCCACCGGTCCCCGAGCCCGGTACTCTGTTGTTGCTGGGTGGCGGATTAAGCTTGGCATCCCTTGCTATTCGTCGTCGGCTGAGCAATAGAAAAAAGGCATAACATAGACTAATCTCCCCTTGATTAATTCAGCACCTCATACGGTGCAGAAGAGACATTATAGATAGCCCCCTCAGGTCTGCAGTCCACGGCCTGAACCAGCCATGAGGCTGTGGACTGCGGACGGTTTTATTTCTGACAATGAGGGCTCCAACTCGACGTTCCGCAGCAACAATCACTTCATGACGACTTAAGCCAGGATCTAAAAGAGGCGCTTTCCTGGCAACATTGCCTGCCTTGCAAAACACAAAGCCAGTGAAAGTTCTTTAAGTTGATAGTAGACCCGCACGCTGGCGTGACGTAAGCTGGCCGTCCCGATAGAAAGCCACGTAGTGCACAGCCGGCGACAGTGCGACGATCTCCTCCAGCGCAATCATCGCGTGATTTCTCCTGAGTGCGGGCTAACGATGTGCCTCAACGGCGGCTTTAGCCGTCCACTGGCTGCGATGGTTCGGCTTTAGCTTGTTACCTGGAGCGGCCACTGATTCCGGGGCAAACCGGCCACCGATTCCGGCCGGAAACCGGTCACTTTTTTGGGCGGGACCGGAACGGGTGGCCGATTGCCCGGAATGGGTGGCCGGTTTGCTCCGGAATGACGGGGCCATCTCCGTAAACCCCTGGATATAGGTAGCGACGCTGGACATTCTTTGGCACGATTTCTCCTCCCAATCGAATGTTAAGGAGGAGAAAAAGCGTGCCCAATAGGAGAACGTCTATGCGTAAAATCAAAGAAGTCCTGCGACTGAAGTATCAGCACCAACTTTCCGAGCGACAGGTCGCTCGCAGTTGTTCGATCTCGCGGTGCGCGGTGGCCGAGTACCTGCAGCGGGCTCGGCAAGCCGGCATCGGCTGGCCTTTGCCAGAAGAAACCACCGATGCCGATCTCGAGGCGCAGCTGTTTCCGGTCGCCTCCAAAACGTCACCGGAACAGAAATCGCCGCCGGACTTTGCGGCGATCCACGAGCAACAGCGTCGTTTCAAACACGTCACCCGGCAGCAGCTCTGGCAAGAGTATAATCAAGACCACCCGGACGGTTACCAGTACAGTCAGTTCTGCGAGCGATATCGGCGTTGGACTCAGCAGCTAGACTTGGTGCTGCGGCAGACGCATCGGGCGGGAGAGAACCTGTTCGTTGATTATGCCGGCCAGACCGTCCCCATGGTTAATCCCAATACCGGCGAGACGACCGCGGCGTCGATCTTCGTCGCCGTGTGGGGAGCCAGCAACTACACGTTCGCCGAAGCGTCGCTGAAACAGGATCTGCCCTCCTGGATCGCCTCGCACATCCACGCGCTGGAGTATTTTGGTGGAGGCCCGGCCATGCTGGTTCCCGATAACCTGTGCGCCGGCGTGCAGCGCGCCTGTCGCTACGAGCCCGACATCAATCCAACTTATCAGGAAATGGCGGTACATTACGGGATCGCCGTCATCCCGGCGCGGCCGCGCAAGCCCCGTGATAAGGCCAAAGTGGAAACCGGCGTTCTGGTAGTGGAGCGCTGGATTCTGGCGGCGCTGCGCCAGCGCACCTTCTTCAGCCTGGCGGAGTTCAATCAAGCCATCGGGGAACAGCTAGAGAGACTCAACCAACGTCCGTTTCGCAAACGACCGGGCAGCCGGGCCGAGCTGTTTGAGCAGCTGGAGCGGCGGGCGCTGCGACCGCTCCCCAGCGCCCGCTATGCTTTTGCCGAATGGAAGTGGGCCGCGGTGGGACACGACTACCACGTCGAGTTGGACCGTCACTACTACAGTGTGCCTTACCGGCTGGTGGGGCGTAAGGTCGAAGTCCGTTACACGACCACCCCGGTGGAGGTATTCCACCGGGGTGAGCGGATAGCGGCTCATGCCCGCGGCGCAGAGCCGGGCGGGGCCACCACGCTAGCGGCGCATCGGCCGCCGGCGCACCAGCGTTATCTGGAGTGGACACCGGCGCGGCTGCAGGACTGGGCCGCTAAAGCCGGTCTGGCCACGGCGCAAGTAGTCGAGCGTCTGTTCCAGTCCGGTGCCCACACGGAACAGAGTCTGCGCTCCGGGTTAGGCCTGATGCGTTTGGGGAAAAGCTTCGGCCCCGAGCGGCTCGAGGCGGCCTGCGCGCGCGCCCTGCGATTCGACCATGCCGGCTACCAGAGTGTAAAGTCGATCTTGAAAAAAGGGCTCGATCCGCAACCCGACGCGGAGCCGGCGGCGGCGCGGCCGCCGCGGTTACACGAAAACCTGCGCGGCGCCGACTACTTCGCTTCCGGGAAGGAGGCGCCGCATGCTGATTAAACCGACGTTGGAAAGACTGCGGGCCCTGCGACTGAGCGGCATGGCCGAGGCGTTAGCCCGCCAGATGGAAGATCCCGGGATGACTCGACTCAGCTTTGAAGAACGCTTCTCGCTGCTGGTGGACCAGCAATGGCTCTCGCGTCAGAACAAAGCCCTGGCCCGCCGGCTGAAAAATGCCCACTTGAAGCATGCGGCTTGTGTGGAAGACATCGATTACCGGCACCCCCGCGGACTGGATCGGGCGCTGCTGCAGAGCCTGTCCACCTCGCAGTGGGTGGCGGCTCACCATAATCTGCTCATGGTCGGCCCCTGCGGAGTGGGTAAAAGCTATCTGGCTTGCGCCTTGGCGCACAGGGCGGTGCGCGACGGGTTCACCGCGCTCTATACGCGGGCGACGCGTTTGTTTCGCGAGTTGGCGCTGGCCAGAGCCGACGGTAGTCTGGATGAGCGGCTGCGCCAGATTGCCCGCCCCGACGTGCTGATTGTGGATGATTGGGCGATGTCGGCGCTCAGTGAGAGCGAGCGCCGCGACTTTCTGGAGATCTGCGAAGACCGCTACCGCACCCGGTCGACCATTCTGACCAGCCAACTGGCGGTCGGGCACTGGCACGAGCAGATCCCGACGTGTCGGGACGGTCGCCGACAGCATCCTGGACCGCTTGGTGCACAACGCCTATCGCATCGAGCTGGCCGGCCCCTCTATGCGCAAGGAAAAAGCGGCGCGGACCGCCGAGGCCAAGGAGGTGACGCAGGAGCCTGGAACTTAAAAACCGCCGCGGATGGTTTGCCGCCGGGCCGGAGATGCAACAAGCTTTGCTACTGCTAGCGGACGGTGCCTTCAAGTTATTCGTCTACCTGGCGCTCAGCGCCCAACGCCAGAGCGGCCGGCTCTCGTTCCGCCACCCCGATCTGGCCCGTGCACTCGGCAAGTCGCGCCGCTCCATTAGCACCTATCTGGAAGAACTCGGCCGGCAACAGGTTTGCCGGGTGCGGCCGGCCGCGAATCAGCACCAAACCGGCGAGATCGAAATCCAGGACGCCTTCTGGCCCTATGTAAAAACCGGGGGGTGCCCAGCGCCCGACCCAGAGGCCGCTTATGTGGAACAGGTGCAACGTTGGTTTTTAGCGTATCCGGTCGTGCGCTCTGCCTTTGGCGCCGCCGATCGCCAACTGGCCGGAGCGCTCTACCGCCGGGGGGTCTCACTACCGCACGTGGAGCGGGCGCTGCTGCTGGGTATAGCCCGCAAGTACACCGCGCAGTTGAACGGCCAGGGCCAGGGCACGATCGCCAGTCTGAGCTATTTTGCTCCGCTGCTGGAAGAGGTGGCTGGACTCAGCGTCTCTGAGGATTACTGGGCCTATCTGCGCCAGTATGTGGAGCGGGCTCAGGGTCAGGGAAAAGAGCCAAGGGCCAGGGTCCAGCCGGCCCATGAGAACAAGCGGCTGGGAAAAGCGGAAGGTACCGGCTAACCGGCCCCGTGTGCGATGGCCGGTTGCGGTTGCCTTTACACGGCGATCAGTTTTTGGACTAAGCTTGACCGCGTTTGCCTGTGCAAACTTTGCGCAGGCAAACGCGCGCCAAGCCGGAGAAACGAGATGATGATAAAACGCGCCAGACGTAAATTTGATTGACGGAAAGCGGCCACCTGTGGCAGAATAACAACCGCCAGCGTCGCTACGCTCGCTGGGTGGCCGACTTCCCCAGGAATCGGTGGCTGGTTTCACCGGAATACGCATGTATGCCAGGGTCAAGCCTTCATCAATAACAAAGCAATAAATGTGATAGTTTTCAGAGAAAAACAACAGTAGAGCGCGGAAGTTTGTGTTTGCATCTCGCTTAATCGGAGAGACAGAATCTCAAACCAAGAGAAAAGATGGGCTCTCGGCCGAGGAGCAAGATCATATCGAATGTAAGGCACGGACTAGCAGGGCTCGATTTCCTTGAGGGCTGGCCTAACACCCGTTAGACCGGAGCCGCGCCAACCGGTGCTGAGCTTACCCACAACGTTGTCAGGCGCGGCCTGGTCAACATGCCCGTTAGAGCCCAAGGGGAGACCGAGCGATGGCGCAGGACGTGTTCATCCCATATAGCCGAGTCGACCTGCCACTCGTGGAGCGCCTCAATGTGTTCCTGGCGGATGTCGGTATCAGTACGTGGTTTGACCGGAAGTCACTGTTGCCCGGACAGAAGTGGGAAAACGTCATCGATGACGAAATCCCACGTTCTAGGACGTATTGTAAGCTGTCAGCGAATTGGATTGACCTGGCGTTGGATGTTTTTTCACGCCCCACGCGCCTTTGGCCAGAAAATAATACCACTCTCCGAGCCGTCGACATGGCTTATACCCTGTATGGGGACGACCGATCTTAATTTCATCCGTTTCGGCCACCGCCGGTTCGTCTCGCTCTAAGGCGAGGCACCGTCTCACCGGGCGGCAGTCCCGGAAACCTTTCTGACGATCAACCCTCGCTAGTGCCCGCTACGGTGCCTTATTTGGTCACGAGAATATCGCGCTTTGCACCCAGCCCCACCGCGACGCGTGGTTCTGCGACCAGACTCTTGCATGGTTATACGGTCCCGCCGCGGCGCGTGCTTCTGCGACGAAACTCTCTCCGTCGTCCACCCCCCCTTTTCCTCGCACCGCGGTGCGTGGTTCTCTGACGGAATCGTGCGGTCTGCATATACCACCGTCGCTCCCCCCGCCGCCGCGCGTGGCTCTCTTACGGAAGCGTGCTCCGACAAAAACCCCGCCGCTCCGCCCGACGCGGCGCGTCACCCCTTCACCAAGCGATGCGATTCCTAGCCCGGTCTTCATTCACGCGGCATGCTCGTTGTCTTTGGGCGGATTAATCCCGCCTCTGCCCCGCCGCGGCACGCCACCCCTTCACCGAGCGAGGCGAATTCCAGCGCGGTCTTCATTGACGCGGTGTGCTCGTGGTCTTTGTGCGGATTTACCCCCGCCGCGCCGACCGCCGCGGCACTCGATTCCTTCGCCGAGCCGTACCGCTCCCAGCAGCCCTGATTCAAGCTATGTGCTCCCCCGCTACGCGCAAAGCCAGCCCCGCCGCTCAAGCCCCCGCGGGACGTGGTTCTGTGACGGAATCGTGCCATCTGGACACCGCCGCGCCGCTCCACCCGCCGGGCGCGTTAATACCGCGGAGATCTCTTGCCGTGCTCCGACACCCCGACGACGCCGTCCGCCGCGGCGCGTTCTTCTATGACGGAATCGTACGATCTGCCCACAGCCCCCGCCGCTCCCGCCCAACGCGGCACTGCTCCATCTCTTCACCGAGCGATGCGATTCCCAGTCCGGCCTTCATTGAAGCGGTATGTTCGTTGTCTTTGGGCAGATTAACCGCGCCGCACCGCCCGGCGCGGTGCGTATTCTTGCCATGAAATCTCTCGGTTGTCCACAGGCCCGCCGCTCCGCCGCGGCGCGTGGTTCTGTGACAGGACCGTGCGCTTTCTCCACAGCCCCGCCGCTCCACTCCGCTGCGGCGCGTGGCTGCAAGCATACATGGGACGGTATTTTTAACGAGCCGCTGTATCCGCACGGCCGCTTTTGTTCCATCGGTGGGCCGCACCGCGTTGGCCAGCAAAAACCAAAAACTCGCCGCTCCCCCCGCCGCGGGGCTATAAAGAGATGCGGGACGGTAACAGCAACTTGCCATCACTGCTTGCCTCGAAATTCTCATCAATTCGGTGGACCGCACCGCGTGTGCCAGCAAGACCCGCTGGCACGCCTAGTGCTGCGGGCCGTCCTTTCCGTTGCTACGCCGCTGAAAAGATCCAGAGTGCTTGGGGATCTTTTCCGTGGCTTGGGGTCTGGAAGTGCGTTGGAAAGGGGATGCTTCGAAGGAATTTTATAATCGCCTCGTAAGTCCGCCTTGGGTTCTCTTCCCATATTCAGGGAGCCAACTCGCAGCCCCGCTTCACATAGCAAGGCTCCCTTTAGACTATCGCGTGCGGATGCGCCCGCGTCTTACGACTCATGGCGCCCAGGGCGCCACACCCTGGGTCAACACTGTCCCTACCGCCCCAGGGTCCAGGTCTGTCGACCGCCCGCCAAAAAGAGAGGCAGGCGGAGCAAAGGGACCGCCCAGCCGGTCCGGCACCGCAAGAAACATCCGCCACGACCCTTCCGCTACCTTCCCGCGCACGACTAATTTTTCTGGTTTTTCGCCCCCGAATTTGATATAGTGCTCCCTGGAGCAGATAAGGGATTTCCTACGGCAGCCAGCAATATTGTTGATCTAGCGGGTGAAAGTCCCGTTTTAACAAAATTGTCTGGTTCGGTTGAGTAGTTAAGCAGACTCGGAGGGAGGTAACAAAACTCTGCGCAAGGGGTAGGTATAGCTTTTGAGAAATTTCATCTATGAGAACCAGCCATAGCGGATCTATAACCGGGATCTCAATGGCGCGAGGGTTATTTTATTGGGTTCTTCCATCAGCACTATGGTTTTCTGTCGGCGGCGGTGACCATTAGGGAAGGCAGTAGATTGGTTTCATAAACTATAGCTGCGCCTGCATTTTTATGATCTGTGGCTGAAATTTCTCAAAAGCCATACATAGGCCAGCATGATCTGTCACGCGCGCGCAAAAAAGTTAAAAAACCGCCTTCGGGGATGTTGTTGACCTTAAAAGCAGTCGGCGGTATCCAAAATGTATGTAGTTGTAATAAGCGATCAATCCGTATATTCAAGAGTGGGAACTTATGAACAAGAACAGCAAGAGGATTACTCTGACCGTCGGCCTAGTCTTTATGCTCATCGCCGCTTGTACTGATAGGTCGCCAGTGCTGCGTGTGGGATGCATTACCCCGTTAACGGGCGATGGAGCGAGCTACGGCACCGCAACAAAACGCGGGCTCGACCTTGCCACGGAGAAAATTAACTCTATGGGTGGGATTAATGGCAAGCGCCTAGAGATTCTTTACGAAGACGACCGCATGAGCGCAATAACAGCCACTAATGCTATTCAGAAGCTAATAACAGTGGACAAAGTGCCTGTTATCATCGGCGCGTTTGGGTCATCGGTGACACTTGCCATTGCGCCTATTGCCGAGAAAAACAAGGTCGTCCTGTTCTCAGCGAGTTCTACGGCTGACGCTATCAAGGATGCCGGTGACTACGTATTCCGCAATGTTCCTCCGAACAAGGCGCAGGGAAAAACTGCGGCCGAGTTCTGCTTGAACCAACTTAAAGCGAAATCTGCCGCGATTCTGCAGATGAATAATGATTACGGCGTTAGCTTGAGTGATGCATTCAAGGCTACCTTTGTTGGTGGAGGAGGCAAAATACTCGCTATAGAAAGCTACAATCCAGGCTCGTCCGATTTTCGCGCCCAAATTACAAAGGTTCGGGGTCAGCATCCCGATATCATGTTCTTCCCGGGCCACTACGAGCCGAGCGGCCTGATTCTGAAGCAGGCTAAGGAGCTAGGTCTTACGTCCACCTTTATTAAGGTGAGCTTGTCAAGTATTTAGTTGAATTTTTTTCGAGTAGTTCCCGGTTTTTCATTAGACCGCTACCCTCATGGCTTCAGCATTCCCAGCTTGTTCCGCTTCGATCGCAGAAACGACGGCCAGGATTTCCTGATGTCCTTTG
>JACOSC010000101.1 GCA_016179055.1 Acidobacteriota bacterium | reverse complement strand
CGATGAATGCTCCCCGCGCTTATTATCACGCGGCGACTCTGCTCTCCAACGGGAAAGTTCTGATTACCGGGGGAATGTATCCGCAGGACATTGGTACTACCACGGCAGAGCTGTATGATCCGGCCACGGGAGTTTTTACCGTCACGGGGTCGATGGGAACGGGGCGAATGTATCACACCGGGACCCTTCTGCCCGATGGTATGGTTTTGGTCGCTGGGGGGCATGGAAATAGTAATTCTGCCTCGGCCGAGCTGTATAATCCGGCTACAGGAGTTTTTATCGCCACAGGATCGCTGGGGACGGGGCGAACAGGTCACACGGCGACCCTCCTGTCCAACGGGAAAGTCTTGGTTGCGGGGGGTAATGGTACTGCTACGGCGGAGGTGTATGATTCGCCGACCGGGATGTTTACCCCCACCGGGTTGATGGGGGCGGGGCGAACGGCTCACACCGCGACTCTCTTGCCCAACGGGAAGGTCTTGGTCGCTGGGGGAGCTAATAATATTAATTTGGGCGTCCCTATAGCCACGGCAGAACTGTATGACCCGGCCACGGGGGTCTTTGCTCCCACGGGGTCGATGGGGATTGGGCGATTAGGTCACACGGCGACCCTCCTGCCCAATGGGAAGGTCTTGATCGCGGGGGGAAACCCTGCAGAGCTGTATGATCCGGCCACGGGGACTTTTACCCCCACGGGGTCGATGGGGACGGCCCGTTCTGGTCACGCAGCGGTTCTCCTGCCTAATGGAACGGTCTTAGTCGTGGGGGGATCGCTCGGCATAGGTTTCGATGCCACGGCAGAACTATATGACCCGGCCACAGGGACTTTCGTTCCTACGCGATGAATGCTCCCCGCGCTTATTATCACGCGGCGACTCTGCTCTCCAACGGGAAAGTTCTGATTACCGGGGGAATGTATCCGCAGGACATTGGTACTACCACGGCAGAGCTGTATGATCCGGCCACGGGAGTTTTTACCGCCACAGGGTCGATGGTGGAGGGTCGACTACGTCACACAGCAACCCTCTTGCCCGACGGGAAGGTTTTGATCGCCGGGGGATTTGATAATTCTAATGGTGGGGTTGGCCGCGCCACGGCGGAGCTGTATGATCCGGTCACGGGGGTCTTTACCCTTACGGGGTCGATGGGAACAGGCAGGACTTACCACACCGCGACTCTTCTGCCTAACGGAAAGGTTTTGGCCGCCGGGGGACACAGCACCTATACTTATGGCGTTGGCCTTGCCACGGCGGAGTTGTATGATTCAGCCGGTTTTATTCCGACTTTCCTTTTGTCGATTGGCACTTTGGGCGATGGGGCAGTAACCAGCAATCCCGCGGGGATCAACTGTGGAACTGCCTGTTTAGCGTCATTTACAAGCGGACAGAGCGTTTCATTAACAGCTCTGGCCAATACCGGTTCAACCTTTGCCGGGTGGAGCGGGGCGAACGCGGTGGAATGCGCCGCCGGCTCAGTGTTGATGAATGCAAACAAGAGTTGCACGGCAACATTTACTCTCAATACGACCACCCTAACGTTGACAACGGCTGGAACAGGTTCAGGGACGGTGAGCGGGGCGGGAACGTATACCTATAATCAGAGCGCTCTGGTCTCAGCAACCGCGAATACCGGTTCGACGTTTGCCGGGTGGAGCGGGGCGAACGGGACGGAATGCGCCACCGGTTCAGTGATGATGAATGCAAACAAGAGTTGTACAGCCACATTTACACTCAATACCTATGCCTTTACTCTAACAACGGCTGGAACAGGTTCAGGGACGGTGAGCGGGGCGGGAACGTATACCTATAATCAGAGCGCCACGGTCTCAGCGACTGCGAATACCGGTTCGACCTTTGCCGGGTGGAGCGGGCCAAACGCCGTGGAATGCGCTGCCGGCTCAGTGTTGATGAATGGAAACAAGAGTTGCACGGCAACATTTACGCTGAATTCTGGAGTCACTTCAATAGAGGTTGCTTACGTGGCGGATGTCGTCGGAAATCAGGTGGCGGTAGTCAATACGGCGACCCGGCAGGTGATTGCCCGTATTCCCGTGGGAACTAATCCCTGGGGGGTAACAGTCACCCCGGATAAACAATATGTCTATGTAGCCAACAATACCAGTGGGGATATTTCTGTAATATCCACGGCAACAAACAGCGAATTAGACCAGGATAATAATCCATTAAACGGGATAACCCGGCTTTCGACAGGGGTTCCATATGGTCCCTCAGAGATCGTGTTCCTTCCCAATGGCGCAAAGGCTTATCTGTCAAATAGTTCTAATGTGTTAGTATTGAATACCGCCGTTTTTCCACCGACCATTTTAACCACAATTCCGGTCACAGGGGCCTATGAGATTGCCATAAGCCCGGACGGAAGTTCTGTTTATGTTGTTTCCATTACCTCTTCGTTGGTAAAAATAGATACAACCACCGACCAGGTGGTAGCGACCTATTCAATGGGCGTTGGCGCAATGGGTGGAGGAGTAGCCGTCACTCCTGACGGATCGACGGTTTATGTCGGCGCGGACAATGGCATTTTTATCCTCGGCGGTCCTTACTGTCCCTTGCCCTTGGGTTGTACTGTTCCAAGGGTAGATGGGCCCTGGGGTGTAGCGGTCCGGCCCGATGGTCGGTATGTCTATTTCAGCGCAAATGGTACCAGCACTAATAACTTTTTGGATCCAGGCACCTTAGTTTTAGATACCACTATTGATCCCAAAACAACTAATCCAATTGTCGCTAAGGTTCCAACCGCCTTTGCCTGGAAACCCAGTAGCGCCCCCAATGGCGCCTATCTCTATGTTCCAGAAGCGTATGCGGGCAATGGGACAAACGGAGGAACCTTGGCAGTGGTGGATACGTCGCTCGCGGTAAGCAATCCCTCATCAGCAATTGTCGCTCGCATCTTGATCGATTATACCAGTGGCCAATCTAATTTCTTGGGTGGCGTGGATTTTGTCCAGATTTCCACTCTACAGCCAACGATCACAGCTCTGAGTCCCGCCACTGCGACGTATGGGGTCACGGCGAGTAACGCCGTTGCGATTTTGGGGACGAACTTTGCGCCCGGAGCGACGATTACGGTGGGAACGCTGACGGGGACGGTAGTGTTTTCGAC
>JACOSC010000100.1 GCA_016179055.1 Acidobacteriota bacterium | reverse complement strand
CCTCAGGATAAGCCTTCCCGAATTTCTCGTGGGTAACCGGCAGGGGTCTCCTTTCACAAAATTCCTCATCGAACGGATAGATGTAGGCAGGGCTGAGGGTCTACGACTGGCCGGCTAGTGGACAACTTGGCACTCTCAAGGTCTTTACATTGCGGGCAAAACGCCGACCTCGTTTGAAGTGGGCGAGTTGCTGAATGGGACGTCCAGTATCAGTTTTAGCTATAGAATCGTAGCCAAGCGGAAGGGATTTGAGACCTTAAGACTGGAGCCTGTCCAGCTACCCCCATCCGTCGCCGAAAAGATCGGCAAGTAAGACAAATGAAGCGCACGGGGATAAAGGGATGAAAATGGCAGCAGCAGGGAATCCTAACAGCATTCCGTAGCTTGGCAACACTTGGGGGAAAATCATGAGAGAGAGAATAATCCTGGTATCGATTTTGACCTTTTTATTAACTAGCGCCGGATTGGCGCAGCAGCCGACGTCTCGAGTAATACCATTCACAGACCTAGCAACCACGCTACCACCGAAAACTATCCAGACCCTTCGAGCGGAGCTATATGACGCGGAAAAGGTTGGGAGGGCGCTATTCACGGAAGTGCGTGCGGTTGAGGTGGATGCCAAGGGATTTATCGCTTTTAATTTAGGCTCCGGACTCTTGGGACTGACGCCGGATCTATTTCCATCCGGAGCCGCTCGGTTTTTAGATGTAGTAAGTCCGAGCACGGGTATTAGTATTTTATCTACGGGTCGTATCGCTCTAACGGCGGTGGCCTTTGCCTTGTCGCCGGGACCTCGAGGACCCACGGGAGCGGTCGGTCTTCCCGGACCGCCGGGAGAGAGGGGACCTCAGGGTCCGGTGGGACCGCAGGGACTGGTAGGTCCGCCAGGGCCGGCCGGACCCGCCGGTCCGCGCGGCGACCAGGGACCCCCCGGCGCCCGCGGACCGACTGGACTGGCCGGGCCCCAAGGACCTCCGTTTAATCCCGGCACCGTGGTTTCCGCAACCTCATCGAATCCCGTGCTAACTCTATCCAATTCGTCCGGGGCCGCCCTTAATCTCTCCAGTAATGGGGGCAATGCTTTAGAGGCCCACACCAACAGTACGACTAATTGGTCCCTGTTAGCCGTTAATGACGCGATCGTGGACCGGCGTTGTATTCGATACGAGACCCAGTGTGTTCGCTGGGAGACCGTCTGCGGGTATTATGGATGTTGCGGTTTCTGGTGCTCCTCCTGGTGCTGTTTGTATTATTATCCTCGATGTGCGCAATATGCACCTGTTTGCGTCGAATATGGCGACTTTCGCGGCAATGCTTTACTGTCGATGGGAAACTTTGCCGTGTTGCAGGGCACGAAATCGGCCGTGGTGGAGATCGACGATGGCACTCGAGTCGCTCTTTATGCTCTGGAGAGCCCGGAGAATTGGTTCGAGGATTTTGGTAGTGCCCGATTGGAAAACGGGAGGGCCGTGGTTTACATCGAGGAAAACTTTGCCAAGACGGTAAACACGGAGGAGGATTATCATGTCTTGCTCGAACCCAACGGCCATTGCAATGGTCTTTTCGTAGCCAACCAGACGCCAACCTCCTTTGAGGTAAGAGAGGCGCACGATGGGAACTCCACTATAAGCTTCAGCTATCGTATAGCCGCCAAGAGGAAAGGATTCGAGAATTTACGATTACAGCCGGTGCAGATGCCCTCGCCCCAATAATAGTGCACCCATCCCTGGGGGATGGCAGCGCAGATTCATTCGTGTTGTACCGTTAGGATCCCTTGTTTCTAGCCGTTGTCTCTTAATGGAAACTACTCAGCAGAGGGTGCGCATCATGATCTTTCTAATCAAATTCAGCCGAGTTGGCGAATATCGACTTCGAGAAAAACGGCGTGTTGTGAAGCGAACCACGTTTTGCTGTGTTGTAGTGGGGCCGTTGGTAATGGCGCTGATGGCTGCTGCGGGGCCGTCCCTGGAAGAGCCCCCTGCGCCGTATCCTTCGCCGACTGTGCAGAAAATCCTCGACGAAGCGGCGTCATTCACTCAGGGCAAGCAGTGGGAGGAAGCGCGGAAGGCCGGCGATCGTGCGCTGACGACGGCCCGCGCTGCGCGGGACCTGGTCGGAGAAGCGTCCGCCCATCGCGTGCGGGCGCAGGCGCTGCAAAGCCTGGGCCGGAAGGAAGAGGCCATCACGGCGTGGCGGGAAACGGTGGCGGCGTGGGAGCGGGTCGGGGACGGCCCCGGGCACATCGAAGCGCTGGCAGAGGCGGGATTACTGTTGCTGGCGGGGCAGCCGACGGAAGCCGACGCCCTGTTCGTGCAAGCCTACGCGGTGGGACGAGCCGAGATAAAGCGTCCGTTGGCGGCAGCGCGAGCGCTGCAGGCGGCGGGGCAGTCTAGCTATGACCGCCGGCATCTGGGGTCGGCGCGCGAGTTCTGGACAGTGGCGCTAGCCATCCGGCAGAAGCTGGTCCCGAACTCCTTGGACATGGCACAGAGCTTTCACAGCTTAGGGGTAGTGGCGGAGAAGCAGAGGAATCTGGCAGCAGCGGAGGAGTATTATCAGCACGCGCTGGCCATCCGAGAGAAGCTGGCCCCAAACTCACTAGACGTGGGACAGAGCCTGCACAACTTGGGGGTGATGGCGTGGTGGCAAGGGAACCTGTCGGCGGCGGAGGAGTATTACCGGCGTGCGCTAGCGATCCGGGAGAAGTTAGCGCCGAACTCTCGAGACGCGGCGGCGAGCCTGAACAACCTAGGAACGGTGGCGGAGAAGCAGGGGGACTTTGTGGCAGCGGGGAAGTATCACCGACACGCATTAGCGATCCGAGAGAGGCTGGCTTCCAACTCCCTGGGCGTGGCGGCAAGTCTGCACAACCTAGGGACTGTGGCGACCGCGCAGTGGGATCTGGTGGCGGCAAAGGAATATCACCGGCGGGCGCTGGCCATCCGGGAAAAGCTGGCCCCCAACTCTCTCGATATGGCGGCAAGTCTGCACAATCTGGGGGTGCTGTCGGCGAAACAAGGAAATCTAGCTACAGCAAGAGAGTATTACTGGCGTACGCTGATTATATTTGAGAAATTCGCCCCCAACTCCCCGGGCATGGCGGGGAGCCTGAATAACTTAGGATGGGTGGCAGGGAGTCAGGGGGACATGGTGGCTGCAAGGGAGTATCACCAGCGCGCACTAGCCATCCGAGAGAGGCTGGCACCCAACTCGCTGGACGTCGCGGCGAGCCTGCACAATCTGGGGACTGTGGCATGGAAGCATGGGGACCTAGTGGCAGCAGGAGAGTATTACCAGCGTGCGCTAGGCATTAAAGAAAAGCTGGTCCCTAACACCTTGGACGTGGCGAGGAGCCTAGGAGGTCTGGGGGTGCTGTTGCACGAGCATGGAGACCTAATAGCTGCAAGGGAGTATCACCGGCGCGCGCTTGCTATCCAGGAGAAATTGGCCCGGAACTCACGGGATGTAGCGGTGAGCCTGTACAACCTAGTATATGGTTTCACTAAAATGTATCTATAAAAGTAAAAATGTGCTATGCTGAGGGCATGGCAAGAAAATCAACTCGTTCGAAATTAGTGTTGACCCCTGACGAAATCACGCTGCTCAATCAACTCCGCCAATCGCGG
>JACOSC010000099.1 GCA_016179055.1 Acidobacteriota bacterium | reverse complement strand
CTTCATTGAGTAGCCCGCCTGCGGGGGCTACTCAAGAAGTGGATCTTAGGTTAAGGCCTATGCCCCCTTGGCCCCCTCTCCCCGCCCGGCGGGGAGAGGGGGTTGGGGGAGTGGGGCGTCGCCGGAATAGGCTGGGCCTGAGTCTCCCCCAGCTTCCGCTGGGGGTCTCTTGTGTGCTCTCAGTGAACCCCGTGAACAGTTACAATTTTTTTTAGCGCGCCATGAATCAGCCGCAGGCCGTCGAAGAGTCGAAGATTTGTAATTGTGCAACCACCGACGCCTTAGGGCACTCAGCCGATACAGAACCGGGAGCGGTAGCGACCGGGTAAGCGCCGTATGGCACATAGACCCAGTCGTTACCGCTCCCGGTTCTGTATCAGTAAATTATCCTGTTTTCTCCTGCGCCTAGTCGCCGATCGGTCTGAGTTTGGAATTGCGTGCGATTTTGGCCAAGCCGTCTTGAGTCGCATGCGGCGACCAGCCCTTTCTCCACGTGGTCCCTTCTCTTCAGCTCCCAAGTCGCCTCCATTTAGTCATAAAGAAAAATGGCCTTGGTGCCGATGTAATAGGCAGCGGCTAACGCCAGGTTGCCGGCAACGGTGACTTCGTCTCCCCCCGCACGTGCCTCCCCGTGGGGTTCGTAGACGCTTCTCGCTATTGGCGAAGGTTGACTACGATATTTTTTTGAAGTAAAACTAGAACAGTGGATCCGTGATTATGGAAGCACAGGAATCAAGAAAAACCGGTCAGCCGGAAGGGGTCTGTACGACCCCCGAAGTCGGGGTCAATTTGACCGCTTATGAATTTGGTTGGTTATCGGCGGAAGACAGTCGGAAATTTGAGCAGCATCTGCATTCATGTCGGGCGTGCCTTCAGGAGTTGCGGTGTATGGAGCCAGTCTGGACAACGCTGCGCGAAAACGCCGTGGAAATAGAAGAAGCTGCAACATCCTGCCGACCAAGTCCGACAGGCTTCGGCCTATGGCTGCGACAGAGCTGGCGACCGATTTCAATGGTCGCGTCCATGTTGTTTATTCTCGGAATCGTATTCGTCTTTCGGCCACCGGCGGAGAACATCTCATTCTTATCGAAAGAGACCGTACACCTACGGCAGCCGGCGGTCAACGCCTCCCTCTCCCATGGACTAAAAGCCTTGCGCCAAGGCGACAGGCATCAGGCCAAAATTCATATACAAAAAGCGTTAATGGAAAGCCCTGAAAGCTATGAAGCCAACTATTTACTCGGGCTCATATTGCTCAAGGAATATGAGCGGGACGTTCGTAGGGAATCCACCAATTTGATTGGCGCCACAGTGGCTTGCTTTCAGAAAGCTATCACAGTTTCGCAAGGTTGGGACAATGCCATATACGCTGCGCAATCGTATTACTACCTGGCTCGGGCATACTTGGCGCAGAATGATAAGGTCCACGCTAAAGAAGCGCTGTTAAGGCTTGACCATCTCCCTTCGGAAGACCCAGACATGGGAAACCTCAAAGAAAGGGGCGCCGATTTGCAAACCCTATGCCGTCCTTAAGCCCCTGAAGGAAAGGAACGGTGCTCACGCCCAGTGTGGCGGTCTCAAAAGCCCAATGTTACGGCTCAAGCCGTTGGTGGACATTCGAGCGCCCACCCAATTATCGCAATTTTGGAGTATTCCTGCCGAGAGAATGTCCTTGAATTGTCGCCTGTAAAGTGATACCATCGCTAGTGCCTGGATGAATGATTTGCGTCAATGAGGAGAAAGTAATAATTTCTGTCTTCACTACGCAGAGCCTAAAGAAAAATAACCATTGGAGATAATCGGACGCGTACGACTTTAATGTCTCGTCAGGTAAACATGAGCTAATCGTAGGGCTTATCTGAAAAGGTAATTCCGCCGGCATGCTCAGGCTTGGTGAACATATCTAGTCGAACACTGTAGGATTATCTACAGATGGTAGGTAGGAACTGTTTAAGCAGGACAGTAGACCAACCGAATACCCAAGGCCTATGCGAGATGCCAGCCAACTTTCTCCTTGACATAGTACATCTAATCTAACATTTTGCGACGTAGACGTATAGCGATACGTAATTGGGCGTGCTTGGCCATTAGCCATAAATAATCGTGGCTTCCCCTGATGACGGCCTCAACTTTTACTCGGCTTTCCATTGGGGTGGCGGCGCCGGCTAATGATCAGCGCTCAAGGTTAGAAAAACAAATTTCAAACTACGATAGGAGAGACACTATGAAAAAAATATTGTTCTTGGTACTTACCGTGGTAGCGGTGTTCTTTGTCAACCCTGTTTCCGCAGATACACTGTACATGGCAGACATCAGTGGCGCACAAGAGACACCGGATCCGATCGACACACCGGCGGTTGGGCTCGCGGTGTTATCGCTTAATGCCGATGAAACGCAACTGACCGTAGTCGTGAACGGCTTCAACATTGATGCAACGGCCTCCCACATCCACCGAGCTCCAGCCGGCGAGAGCGGCCCCGTAGTCTTTTCAATTGGGACGGGATATCCTACTCCGCAAGTGCGAGTATGGGCCATTCCGGCGGACATGGTAGAGGCATTGAAAAACGGTGAGTTATATGTGAACTTGCACACTACCCAATATCCGGGTGGTGAAATCAGAGGCCAGGTAAGCCCCGTTCAAGTCCCCTAAGCGATAGATACGTGGCCACCTCGGTTTATTGTAGTCGTATAGGGAGTCATCCGTCGAGTCAACTTTTGTTGGGCGAGTGACTCCCTTACTACAAGTTAGCTTTGGCTATAGTTTGCTTAATCCACCAAGTCTCTATTGGCCCCATTGGAGTTGGTGTTACGTTATTCTGGCCTTACCCTTTTTGAGCTCAATAAAAAAGCGTGCACGCAGATTGGTGAGTAACGGCCACCCCTGAAAACAGGAACTCTTTCTTGTCAGAGAGAACGTGTATGTGCTAAAATTTGATTGCCTTGGGAATTACGATTTCTAATTCGCCAGACGCCGGAGGACGCGGTTGCGGACGACCACGGGCCAGGATTTCCGGGTCCATGACAGAGGAAGGACAGTGTCCGCGGTCCCTTCAGGGAACATACGGTAGTGTTTATTCGGCAAAGAATATTGGGTGCCTCTCTCGTTTGGACGTTCGGTAACGATATCTGGTGACGAGTGCATAGAGCCCTCAAGAAGCCGCTTGCGCAAGCGGCAAAGAAATTGGTCAAATTTCAGGGTTAAACTAGTTAGCTGTTTACACGTTACATGCCATCATCAGTGCGCCTGTAGCTCAGATGGATAGAGCGTTGGTCTCCGGAACCAAAGGTCGCAGGTTCGACTCCTGCCAGGCGTACCATTTTATCTTGACCGGCGCCGCATGGGCAGGCCCTGGGTAGAAGGTTTCTCGTAGTGGTATTTAGCTTTTCTGCAAAGAAAACTGATCCTGCCTTATTCATTCATCAACGAATCCACGCAAGTCTGCATTGAAAATCGGGTGTCTACGAAAGAGCAAGATGAGGACCTAATCGGCCGCGCGACCGATTAGCCCACAACGGGGAGACACTTTTAAACCTTTCAGCCTGGCTCACGAGCGCGATCGACCGGCTACGCCGTGCGAAGGGTTGAGCCTTTATTAGCAGCCATAAATTCCTTCACCGCAATTTTTTTATCGGACAATTCCCTTCCTCGCTTCCCGTTCTCTCCGTTGCGTCATCATTGTAGCAACGCAACAACATCTTCGAACAAAATATGACGCGGGCCCAATCAGCGATCGGCGGACGTGTCGGCAACGAGTGATAGGCGCTAGAACTGTATGAACAATTCGAGCCCGACGTAAACAAGTTCGTGCGCCGACTGGGATGATGCAAGCATATGCCAATTCGAATTCAGGATAATTTTTAAAGGCAATGGCTCAGAGCTTCTTCACCATTTTCATTCCCTTTCTTGTTGACCGGTGTTAAAATGGATTAGCTCTTCAACTACCAATAAGGAGATTACATATGGATCGTTGGGCAAGGCATTTTAGACGTTCGGCTTATTGGGTGGCCGCTACCTTTACGCTTATCTTCCTGGGCTCGCCAATCGTGGCTCGCGACCTCACATCGGCGTTGTCCGATACGCCGGGCCCACAGTCCTTCTGTAAGATCGACCCTAACGATGTGCACCGGGAGCTGCTTCGCTATGAACAAGTGAAGGATCGACTCAACAAGGGGCTAGTGCCGGCCATCACTGCTGATCGAGACGTGAATGACGTTGCCGTCATCGAAGACGACGGCACAATTATCTTGGCGCCTAACAACTTTGACTTTCCCAATCGTACGATTCGTTTTTCGCCAACTCCAAACGGCTACAACCTCACGCACATTACGCCCACCTTCGACGGCAATTTTGGGACGCCGGCCCGTATGCGTGATGACGATACTAGGAATATTCCTTTAGGCTTTACTTTCCCTTTTTATAACCGTTCTTATGATAATCTCTGGCTCAATTCGGATGGCAATATAACCTTCACTGTTGGGGATGTCAGCGATGAACGCCGCGAAGCCTTGCGCCATCTCTTAGGCCCGCCGCGCATATCGCCGCTATTTCAGGACTTAAATCCCGAAGACGCCGGGGTCCCGCCGGACGGTGGCGTTTTTTACCGGATTGACGGCGATCGTGCAGTTTTTACATGGAATAAGATCCCGCTTTATCACAGGGACGGCCAACCTCTGCAATTCAATAGTTTCCAAGCCGTGCTTTACAGCAGCGGCGTGATCGACTTTTCCTATGCGACGATGGAGGTGGTGGGATCCAGCGCGCCGTTCGCCACCGTGGGTCTTTCGCCGGGTGGC
Source organism: Acidobacteriota bacterium (assembly GCA_016179055.1). Classification (GTDB taxonomy): domain Bacteria; phylum Acidobacteriota; class UBA6911; order JACOSC01; family JACOSC01; genus JACOSC01. Next base: position 20,253 of record JACOSC010000099.1, on the reverse strand, counting down.
GTGACCGAAGGGCGCACGCTCAGTTTCAGCCGCGATCTCCCCCTTACGGATGTAGCCGGCGCGTTCTATGAGGAATTCCGCGCCGTAGAATTGCTGAGCTTTATTGGCCTGGTGCGAAAATTTTACCAGACCCACCCGGACACCTTTGACTTTGTCATCGCCTTTACAAATTTTTCCATAGACGGCGGCGGCGCATTTGCTGCGAAATACAATATTGCTAATTACATCAAAGGCCTCGGTTATCGTAATCTCTTGGGAACTGACACTTTTGACCGGTCTCTATTGTATGGCAGTCTCGGCCGTTTATCGGCTTTTCTATTTATGTTTGGCGAGGATCAATATCCTAGCGATCCCACTCGACTGATCCCAGGATTAGGAACCAACAATACATTGACCGTCCTCGGTCAGGAGGTCGGCCACCGGTGGGGGGCGTTTACTAAGTTCCTCAAGGATGGCCAGCCCGACGACCAGCTATTGGGTCGTGATAAGGCTCACTGGAGCTTTTTCTATAACAGCTTCGCCTCCGTCCTGGAAGGCAACGAATGGTCCGACAACGGTGGCGGGACCTTTACTACCATCAACGCCACGGCGCGCTACAGCCAACTGGACCAATATTTAATGGGCCTGCGACTTAAAGAGGAGGTAGCTCCTTCTTTCGTCATTGCCAACCCATCCTCCGTCTTTACCCGCGGTAGTGCGCCTTTCATTGGGGCCAACGCGCGCGGAATACGTATGAATGTTTCTATCGATGAAATCATTGCGGCGGAAGGGCCGCGCGTTCCGGACGCCGCACATTCGCAGAAAACCTTTACCGGGGCATTTCTGTTGCTGACCAAAAATGGCGTAACGCCGACCCAGGCTACTCTCGAAAAACTCGCGCGCATTCGTCAAGGTTGGGAAAATTTCTTTGGCCAAGCCACCGAAGGGCGGGGGCAGTTTTTCACCGGCGTGGCTGGCCCAGCTCCGGAAGGCGGCACTGCGACGGTTCTTAACTTTCCGTACTGGGAGCAGTCGGCCGAAAGTTATACCGGGCTGGCCATAACCAATCGATCCAACCAAATTCCTGCCACGTTACGAATGACGGCGTATGATAATGAGGGTCGACCGATCAACTTGCCGGGCATTCAAAACGCCAAGACCTTTGCCATCTTGCCGCAAATGCAGCTAGCCCGATTCGCCGGCGATGTATTTGCGCTGCCGGGCAGCCCTCCCGTTGACGGCTGGATTCAAGCCAGCGTCAGCAATAATGAGATTTCCAGTTTCTTCCTGGCCGCGAAGCTGCAAGGAGCCCAAACCACCGCGCTCGACGGCGCCGGTGTGGACAATGAAGTTTCCAACACGCTGGTGTTTACGCGCATCATAGAAGGTCGTTACCTCAACCAAGAGGTTGCCACCGAGTTGTATGTAGTCAACCCCAACGAAGAAACGGCCAATGTTGCGCTGAATATTTATGGGGCCGTGGGCGGCGCTCCCCTGGCCACGGTGAATCGCACGATTCCCGGCCATGGCCGCATAGCGGGCGGAGTGCGCTCGATTTTTTCCGGCGCGCCGTTTCCGCTCGTGGGCGGTCACGTCGAAGTGAGCGGAACTTTGCCGCTGGTCGGATTTGAGCTCACACGCTATGGCAGAGAGATTTCTTCGCTCTCCGCACAGGTTCCTAACAATGCTGTTCGCCTATACTCAGCCCACTACGCGCACGGCGACATCGGGGTGCCATGGTTTACCGAGCTTAACCTGGCCAACACGACAATGGCCCCTATCAACGTTACCTTGAGACTGGTCGGCAACAATGGTCAGCCGATTGCCGGTCCCGGGATCGTCAATCCGGTTAATCGAGTCGTCCCCATGAAAGGCAATTTAATTGGAACCTTGACGTCACTCTTTGGGTTCCCCAGCCAACCCGATCCCAGCGTACGAACCGGCTCAATCATTATTGAAGCCGGCGCCCCCGGTTTAAGCGGGGACGTGCTCTTCGGCGAGCCGACTAGTGCCGCCGTGATGAGCGACCTCCCACTCACCAGTCGACTAGTCACCGAAGCGGTCTTTTCGCAAGTGGCGCAGGGCCTGGGATTCTTTACCGGCGTGGCGGTGATGAACCCAAATGCCAATCCAATTACCCTGACTATTTCCGTGTACGCCGCCAGCGGTCTGCTGACTGGTCGGCGCTCCCTTATCATGGGCGGAGGCACGCGCTTTGCTGAAATGCTGGATCAGTTAGTACCGGAGGCCGCGGCGCAGATAGGCGGATACATCACAGTACGATCCGAGGGAGGCGGCGTGGCGCTGTTTGAGATATTTGGAGATTTAAGCTCAACAACTTTCAATTCAGCAGTGCCTCCCCAGGTGGTGAGATACGTACCCTAACGCGATGGCGTCCTTACTCCTCGGCATTCGAGTACGAACTCGGCGGCGAAAGGATGCCGCCGCTGCGATTCGCATTTTTTGAAGCCATCGCCCGGTGCGGGCCTGATTAGTGTCTGACAAGATGTAATTGTGCTGAAAAGGGCAAAATATTTTTTGGAGATAGCCTTTCAGGCTTTATTCATGTAGATGCGGCTTCCAGCCGCATAACGCAAGAAAAGCGGCAAGATGCCGCTTCTACTTTGCGGATAGTTGTTAGGAGGATTTATGCGGCCATTTATCGGCCATAGAGCCATCGTGCCATGGCTCATCGCGGCAGCCGGTCTGACGCTCGTTAGTTTTGCCATCATCACGACAAATACAGTTTGGGTGGGTGAGCAACCGGACGGCAGTTTCATCGTCCCGACGGGTCAAGCTATTACTCCGGCCGGGGACCCTATCGAAGTTAATGATCGGCCGCTGGGCATGGCGGTCAGCTCGGATGGGAATCTGCTGATCGTTGTTACCGGCAGCAACTTTGCCGCCCGGCGAATTCATGTGATTGATACGGAAGCGCATTCGATTACACAATCGATCTCCATCGGAGACAGTTTTGTCGGTGTGGCTCTCAGCCCGGATGATCAGTGGCTTTATGTGGGAGGCGGCAATGATAACGAGGTAAAGATTTTCAAGCGAAACGGCCCGGCCACATTTGCCGCCGATGGGGCAGTGACCATGCCGCTGTCCAATTCCGCGCCCAGCGGTCTGAGCCGCAGCCCCTATGGCGAGACGCTCTACGTGGCGCTCAATCTCAGGCAGTCGGTGGGTATTGTAAATACGAGTACGCGTGGCGTAACGACTGTGCCGGTAGGCAGCTACCCCTACACGACCATCGTCACTCCTGATGGAACGAAAGTTTACATTAGCAACTGGGGCGGACGGCGCCCGGAACCCGGCGACGCCACGGATGGCGCCATACCCGTCGTTGTGGACCCGGAAACCGGCATTGTCAATAACGGCACGGTGTCCGTATTGGATACCGAATCCCAAACCGTCGTGGGAAGCATTGAGGTTGGTCTCCATCCCAGCGCCATGGCTATGAGCCCGTATGGCGAAAAGCTCTATGTCGCCAACGCCAATAGCGACACGATCTCCGTAATCAACACGGCTACGGATCAGGTGGAGCGCACCATCGACGTGCGATTGTTTGTGACCGCTCCGTTGGGGAGTGCGCCCAATGCTTTAGCAATAACCGCCGACGGTAAAACGCTCTACGTCGCCAATGCGGCTAACAATGCGGTGGCGGTTGTAGACCTTGATCGTCCACAAGACCCGGTAATCGGGTTCATTCCAACCGGCTGGTTCCCGACGGCGGTGGCACTCAGTCTTGAAGAACAGCGCCTATTTGTCGCCAGCGGTTACGGCTTCGGCTCCGTGGCGCCGTTGCCTCCCGGCCAGGGCCGCAGCTTCGCCAACCGTATGGGCGTGGTGTCGATCCTCGATGTGCCTGACCAACAACAGTTGGCAAAGTACACACGGCAGGTGATGAGAAATAATCGTGCGCCGGCGGCCATGGAGCGCGCGGGCGCAACCGCGAAGCGCGCAACCAGACCATTCCCTGCGATTCCGCAGGCCCAAGGCCAACCTTCTCCGATTAAGCACGTTTTTTACATCATCAAGGAAAACCGCACTTATGATCAGGTCTTTGGCGATCTGCCGCAGGGGAACGGCGATCCCAACTTGGTGCTGTTTGGGCGCAATGTGACGCCCAATCATCATGCGCTGGTCGAGCAGTTTGTGCTGATGGACAATTTCTATACCGTGGGCGATCAGTCGGCGCTCGGCCATCAGTGGTGCGATGAGGCGTACGCCAACGACTACGTACACAAGTACGGCAATGCCCGCAACGATTTCGCCGGAACTAATCCGATGGCCTACGCGCCGAGCGGTTTCTTGTGGGACCATGCCCGTCAGCATAAAAAAACAGTGCGTGTCTATGGCGAGTTCGGCGCCATTACGACGATAACACCGTCGTCCTCAACTTGGACAGATATTTACACGGACTGGCGGAAAGGGACGGGACGGATTCAAATCTCGGCACGCTCGCGGGTGGCCGGACTGCGCGACATCTATGCTCCGCAATTTCCCGGTTTTCACATGCGGATTCCGGAACAATTGCGGGTGGATATCTTTCTGCGCGAGTTCCGCCAATTTGTAAAAGACGGAAACCTGCCGGATCTGATTATTATGTTGCTGCCGATCGATCATACGAACGGCACCAGCCCAGGTTATCCGACGCCACGCGCCATGTTGGCCGATAATGACCTGGCTCTGGGCCGATTGGTGGCGGAGATCTCCAAGAGCCGCTACTGGCGCGAGTCTGCGATATTTGTGACGGAGGACGACTCGCAAGCTGGCGTAGATCACGTTGACGGCCATCGTACCGTGGGCCTGGTGATCAGCCCTTTTGCCAAGCGAAAAGCGGTTGATAGCTCGCTTTACACCACCATCAACATGTTCCGCACGATTGAGCAGATACTGGGTCTGCCGCCCTTGAACCAATATGATTTGGCCGCAGAGCCGATGTTCAGCGTTTTTTCCGACACGCCTGATTTTTCGCCTTACCAAGCCTTGCCCAACCAAATCCCGCTCGATGAAATGAATCGTACGCTGGTCGGGTTGACCGGCTTGCAGAAAAATCTGGCCGAGGAATCGATAAAGATGAACTTCTCCGGGCCGGACGAAGCCCCGGAAGAAATTCTCAATCGAGTGATCTGGCACTCGGTCAAAGGCTACGATATTCCATACCCCACGCGGAGAGGTTCCCTCCCCCCGCCACCGCGCTAGTAGCTTTAACCTCTGACAAGATGAAATTGTGCTGAAACGGGTAAAGTATTTTGTAACTGTTCAAGGGAGTCCGCTGATCAGCCTTTCGACAAAGGTGGCCCTATGGTGCCCGGTCCCCGAAGGGGACCGACCGGCGACCGCCCTGAACAGTTACAATATTTTTTGGAAGTAGCCTTACACGATTTATTCATTCGGATATTTGACGGCTATCCAGCGCTCCCAATTTTTTGAATTTTATCTGGTTGGTTCCGGCTCGTACGGGTTAGGGCAGTGAGGCCATGAACTCTTGGAAGAGGTAGTTCGAGTCGTGCGGCCCAGGGGCAGCCTCCGGATGATATTGGACGGAAAATGCCGGCAATGCCCGGTGACGAAGACCCTCAACCGTTTGGTCGTTCAAATTCATATGAGTAATCTCAACCTGATTCAGGTTGAGGGAGTTCGGGTCAACCGCAAAGCCATGATTTTGCGCAGTGATTTCTACTTTTCCCGTGCGTAAGTTCTGTACCGGATGATTACCGCCATGATGACCAAACTTTAACTTATACGTGCGTCCGCCGAGCGCCAAGCCAAGAATTTGATGACCTAAGCATATTCCCAATAGTGGCTTTCTTCCCAGCAAACGCTTTACATTTTCAATGGCATAAGTGACCGGCTCCGGATCACCAGGTCCGTTGGAAAGAACCACTCCATCAGGATTAATCGCCAGAACTTCATCGGCGGGAGTCTGCGCGGGGACAACCCATATATCGCAACCCATACGGCATAGTTGCCGCATGATGTTTTGCTTGATGCCAAAATCGTAAGCGACTATTCGGTAACGAGCCGGCGGCGTTCCCGCGGTCCGACGCCAGCCGTAGCGCTCGCGGCAGGTGACAGTCTTGGCCAAGTCAAGGCCGGCCATGGTGGGAATGGATCTGGCTTTTTCAATCAGTTGTTCTGGAGCAGTATCGCCGGCACCGATGATTCCCCGCATGGCCCCTTGGTCCCGCAAGCGCCTAACCAGCGCCCGCGTGTCGATGCCCGAGAGGCCAACCAGACTATGCCTTTCCATGTAACTCTGCAGGGTCTCTTCGGAGCGCCAATTGCTGGCAATGGCGCTTGCCTCGCGCACAATGAGCCCTTGGGCATACGGGCGCGACGATTCGCCATCCTCCGAGTTGACGCCGTAGTTGCCGATGTGAGGATACGTCATCACCACGATCTGTCCGGCATAGGAAGGGTCTGTAAGAATCTCTTGGTAGCCGGTAAGCGAAGTGTTGAATACTACTTCTCCAGCGGCTTCGCCGGTAGCGCCCAGCGATCGTCCGGTGAATAGGGTTCCGTCTTCTAGTGCAAGCAAAGCCTTCGTCATGGCGATCCCTGAATAGCAAAAAAGGCAGGAGGCCGGCGAGCCTTCCTGCCTTTATAAAACAATACCGGCAAGGTCAGATGGGCACTCACGCCGCCACTAACCACAAGTGATCACGGCTTGGAAAAGCCAAAGTAATACTTTCCGACCCTATCTTTTACCGGATCGTTCGGTCGCAGAACCTTAAGGACAATGTCTTCGCCGCTGCGCATACGCTTGATGACTGCGCTGAACTGCGCGGTGTCTTCCACTTTCTTGCCATTCATTTCCACGATGACATCGTTCTCTCGCAATCCGGCATCATCCGCCAGGCTCCCCGGCTTGACTTTATCAATGAGCACGCCTTCCGTGGACTTTAGCCCCAACTCCCGCATGGCACGCGGGGCGACGTTATTAATCTCCAGTCCTATTTCTTGCCGTTCCGGCGGCGGCATCTCCTCTTTTTCGTCATCCAAGGTAATTGCTCCGCGGGGAGCTTCATCAAGCTTGCGTTCATCAAGGGTTACGTTGAAGGTCTTTTCCTGCCCTTTACGAATGGCCTTGACGCGCAGCGTTTTGCCGGGCGCCGTGCTGGCCACGATGGCGCTCAGATCTTTCGTCTCTTCAATTTTCCTGCCATCGATTTCTACAATCACATCATCCGCACGCAAACCGCCTTTGGCGGCCGAACCATCCATCGAGGGTTCGCCCTTGGAGTCGATCAACTCCGTGATCAAAACGCCCTTCGATTCTTTCAAACCAAAATATCGTGCAATAACCGGTGTCATAGGCGCCTGCGCCATCTGTACGCCCATAAATCCGCGCGAGACGCGTCCCCTTTGTATAATCTGATTATAGACGTTCAGGAAGATAGCAGACGGCACGGCGAAACCAACTCCAACGCTGCCGCCCGACGGGCTATTAATGAAGGTATTGATTCCGATAACCTCGCCCGCCATATTGACCAGAGGCCCGCCGCTGTTGCCGCGATTGATGGCCGCGTCGGTTTGTATGTAGTTGTTATAGAGTTGTTGGCCGGGAACCGAGCGCCCCATCGCACTGATAATTCCGGCGGTAACAGTTTGATCAAACCCAAAAGGACTGCCGATCGCCAACACCCAATCACCCACGCGGGCTTTCATAGAGTCGCCAACTTTGGCTACCGGAAGCGTGCCTTTGCTGGGAATCTTTATGACGGCGATATCGGAGGGTTCATCATATCCGATAACTTTGGCATTCTGGTATTGGCTGCCATCAGTCATGTGGACCGTGATTTTTCCGGCAACACCCTTCCCGCCACGCTCCTGGCTCACGACGTGATAATTCGTAATAATGTAACCTTGGGATTCTACAATGATCCCAGAGCCGAGGCTGGTGACTTTCTGTGGGTGCGCCGGCGCGCCAAAGCCGAACCGCTCCAAGAAGTCGGGATCACCGAACGGCCACAACTCATGAGGATCGGAGGGGCTGCCTCGCCTGCCGCGTTTGCCGGCAGACGGGTTTAACAGGGCTTGCGTGCTGATATTCACCACAGACGGCTCAACGGCTTTGGCCACCTCTGAGAATCCCTGTAGCGGCGTCGTGCTGCCGGAGAATGAAATTGGCTGCCCATTGCTCGGCTGCAAGCCGGCCTTCTTGTCGGCGCCAACCTTGGTTGAGATTACCGTGCCGATGCCAATTCCAAGGACCAATACACTGAGTAAGAGAAGAAATATGAGGGGACGCCCGCTAGGCTTTTGTTCCACTACTGGCATGCTATCCATTATCTTTATCTTCCTCCTAATGATACATTATCTCTACTCAATTCTACGGACCCTATGCGCAAAGGTTCCGAAGGTTTTCATTTTATCATGCGCCGCCAGGTTTGTCGAATGCCCGAACGCGATCGCAGAATTCCCAGTGGAGAGGCGTGCTCCACTGGGAATTTCTGCTTGGATTCATGAACTCGTAACTGTTCACGGGGGTCAGGGGGCCGGGATCGGGCGATATGGCTTGGATATATTTTTCAAAGACTTCCACAATCCGTTAATCATCCGATCCACAATCCAATTTCCGGTGTAACTGCTTAGCCCATGGCGGCGGTTCCGTAGCGGCTGGGTAGCCTAATACGTGTGTAGTGGAACAATTACGAAATTTGAAATCAGGAATCGCGCGGAAACCCGGAGGGTTTCCAGCTATTAGCCGGTGGTTGAGCGCAGCGATACCACCGGCTAATAGCATTCAAGCCTCCGGCTTGATCGAAGGCGCGGCTGAGCAGTTACTTTCCAAATCACTATAATTCCTTACAGTCATCGGTACCACACGGCCCTGGACCCCCGACCCCCGATCCCCGTGAGCAGTTACATGAACTCTTCAATTATTGCGCAGGTTGTGTTAAGGTTTATTTTTTACAGCATTTAATGCTGATCTTCACGCTCCCGAACTATAATTTAGGGGAAAAGTCCTATGGGTTAGGGATGCTGGTATTATGCCTTTTCTAAACGGTGAGGCGCTGACGCTGCGGACTTATGATCTGGATGAAGCCGATAAGATCGTAGTTTTCTTCACCCAACGTTACGGCAAAATCCGCGCAGTGGCCCCGGGGGCGAAACGCACACGCAGTCGATTTGGGAGCGCCTTTGAGCCGCTGACTTATTTGCAGTTATCGGTTTATGAAAAAGAAGGCGCCGAATTGGGCCGCGTCTCGCACACGGACATTTTATACTCGCCGTACACCGGCGGGGGACATTTGTATCGGACCATCTATTGCAGCTACTTTTGCGAGTTGATCAACGAATTCACGCAGGCGCGTGATGCCAACGATCACATTTTCCGTCTGGCGTTGGCCACGCTGCAAGCACTGGATACTCAGCTGGATGACGAGGCCATGATTCCCTACGCCGAACGCTTGGCCCGCTACGTCGAAGCCTGGATGCTTAAGTTGGAAGGCTATTGGCCCAGCAGTGCCGTATGCGCCCGCTGTCAGGCCAATACCGGAGCGGAGCCCGTACGATTCTATTTAAACAGCGCCACCGTGCTCTGCCGACGCTGCTCAGACAAGGGAGGGTTGGCGATTTCCTCGGAGGCGCAGGCCGTTATCCACGATATTTTTCACCAACATCCAGCCGAGTTTGCGGCAGAGCCGCTCAACTCGGCCCGTATCGGTGAGATTGAACAAATTACTCATCGCTTGATTGTGCATCATTTAGACCGGCCCTTAAAATCGCATGCGCCCATCAAGCAATTGATTAAGGGAGTTAAAGTAAGCCCGTGGCAACCCCACTAACATTCCAGGACATCACGCTCAGTCTGTTACGCTATTGGTCGCGCATGGGCTGTGTGATCCAACAACCTTATGACGTAGAGGTCGGCGCCGGCACTATGCATCCGGAAACCTTTCTGCGTGTGCTCGGACCGGAACCGTATCGCGTCGCTTACATTCAGCCCTCGCGGCGGCCAGCCGACGGCCGCTACGGTGATAATCCCAATCGCGTGCAAAAACATTATCAATTGCAAGTGATCCTCAAACCGTCGGCGGCTGATGTGCAGGATCTTTACCTGGCCAGTCTGAAAGCCGTGGGCATCGATTTGCGGCAACATGACTTAAGATTCGAAGAGGATAACTGGGAATCCCCCACGCTGGGCGCGTGGGGAATCGGCTGGCAGATTCTGCTTGATGGGCTGGAAATAACTCAATTCACCTATTTCCAACAGGCGGGCGGCATAGATTTGCAGCCGATCTCGGCCGAGATCACGTACGGCTTGGAACGTCTGGCCACCTTCATCGCCAACGTGGATAGCATTTATGATATTCCATGGAGCCCATCGGTCACGTATGGCGAAGTACGGCAGCAGGAAGAAGTCGAATTCTCTCGTTACAATTTTGAAGAAGCCTCGCGTGAGCCACTTTTTGAAGCCTTCAAAGCTTATGAAGCGGAATCTGGAAAAGCGCTGGTGGCCGGCTTGGTCCTGCCGGCTTACGATTATTGTTTAAAATGTTCGCACACATTTAATCTGATGGATGCGCGGGGGTTTATCAGCGTGACCGAACGCGTGGGAATCATCGGTCGGGTCCGCAAACTGGCCTGTGCGATTGCGGAAGCCTATTTGGAAAGTCGCAAGGCGATGGGGTATCCCCTGTGTAAGGCCGCGCCCGATCGCGGTCACCGGAACAAAGCCTCTCGGCTGCCCGATGCGGAGATGGCGCCTAAGCTCCCCTGATTTTTATGAGTGAATTTTTATTGGAAATTGGATGTGAGGAAATTCCGGCCGGTATGCTGGAACCGGCCATCGGCCATTTGCGGGACAACGTCGTGAAGGAACTGCAAGCGGCGGCGGTTCCCTTTGGCGCCATAACCACGTACTACACGCCGCGCCGTATGGCGCTGGTCATAGACGAGATCGCGGTTAAGCAGCCCGACCGCACCGAAACATTGGTCGGCCCGCCCAAGTCCGTTTCTTACGATAAGGAAGGCCGGTTTACTAAGGCGGCGTTGGCTTTTGCCGAGCGAAATAAAGTTGCGCTAAAAGCGATTTGCGTAACCACGACGCCGCGCGGCGAGTATTTGGCCGTTGAGAAAAAGACTAAAGGGGCCAAGACCGCCCGCCTGCTCAGCGGCATACTCCCTCAAGTGATTAGAGCCATTCCTTTCACCAAATCCATGTACTGGACCGATGACAAATTCCGTTTCGCGCGCCCCATACAGTGGATCGTGGCGCTACTCGACGGTCGCGTGATTCCGTTCACCATCGCCGGCGTTGCGGCCGGCGCGCGGACCTCAGGACATCGCGTGCTGGGTCGAAAAAACCTGCCGGTCGCCAACGCCGCCGAATACGTAGATATCCTTAAAAAAAATTTTGTGATCGTCGATCCCGCGGTCCGTCGCCGCATCATTGTGGAGGGTTTGGCCGTGGAGCATTTAGGCGGGTCGGTAAGACCGGACCCGGATCTGCTCGATATCGTGGTCAACCTCAACGAATTTCCCTCGGTAATTTTCGGCCACTTCGACGAAGCGTTCCTCAAACTCCCCCAAGAAGTCTTGGTAACTGTCATGCGCTCCCACCAAAAATATTTTTCTGTTGTGGGCCCGCAGAAAGAAATGCGGCCTTATTTCTTGACGGTCATCAACACCAACGGCGACGGGCAAGGAGTGATTCGCCTGGGGCACCAGCGCGTGCTGCGCGCCCGCTTGGCCGATGCGCAATTTTTCTGGGAAACCGACACCAAGCGATCGCTGTTGGAGCGCAAGGCCGATCTCGATCATGTGACTTTTCAAGCCAAATTGGGAACCTACGGTGATAAGACCGCGCGCCTCGAAGCGGTGAGCGCTATGATCGCCGACAATCTTAAATGTTCCGCCGAGGAAAAAAGCCATCTTAAGCAGGCGGCTTCCTTGGCCAAGGTGGATCTCACCACGGAAATGGTCAAGGAATTTACGGATTTACAAGGGATCATGGGCGGTCTCTATGCCCGAGCAGAAATGCAGCCGGAGGCCGTATGGCAAGCCGTCTACGATCATTATCAGCCCAAAAAATTAGACGAACCCTCGCCGCGCTCGATCATCGGAGCTGTGCTGGCCCTGACCGACAAGATGGACAGCATCGTGGGTTGCTTCGAAGCCGGGCTGATTCCGACCGGCACTCGCGACCCATTTGCTTTGCGCCGGCAGGGCAACGGCGTAATCAAGATCCTACTGGATGGGCAAATCAAACTCTCGCTCACGCGTTTGATACAGCTCGCGTGGATGGCGTTAGCCAATCAGGGTAAAGTTACCGCGGACCGGCGGGATAACCATCCACAACTGGCGTCGTTCTTCGAGAGTCGCTTGCGCTATATTTTAGAGGCCCGTGGATTTCATTACGACGAAATCAATGCCGTCATTAATGTGGGCGCCGGCGATAAGCCTTACGAGGCGCTGTCACGGACCGAAGCCTTATCCCGTATTCGCCGCGAAGAGGATTTTCTGGCTATAGCCGCGGCGTTCAAGCGCATAAAAAATATACTGCGTGACCAGCCGGTGGTCGACGCTCCGCTAGTAAATGTGTCGTTATTGGACGAAGCCGCGGAGAAGGAACTCTTTGCCTTGTATGAGAACACTCATCCGCAAATCAAGACGCTGGTCGATACGCTCGATTACTATGCGGCGCTTAAACAGACGGCGGCCATGCGGCAAGCGGTCGATCATTTTTTTGATATGGTCCTGGTCATGTCGGAAGATTCGCAATTGCGACAGAATCGCATTCACCTGTTGCGCAATATAGCTTCGTTGTTCATGCAGGTGGCGGATATTTCTGAAATTGTAGTGGCCCCGAAATAGCAGAAGACGATTGTTGTCGACACAATTTGCAATACGCATTTTCACAGAACCGCCTGCGGTAGCGGGCGGGTAGCCGAGACAGATAGGCCTCGGCACACCCGGCCACTACCGCAACCGGTACTGTTTAGACGGAGTCATTTTCAAGGGAGTAGAACATGCTCAAGAAGGGAATCCAGATTAAACCGGCCGAAGGAAAACTCGGCGTTCTCTTGCCCGGCCTGGGCGCGGTCAGCACGACCTTCATTGCCGGCGTTGAGGCGGTTAAGAAGGGATTGGCTTCGCCGATCGGGTCACTCACCCAGATGGGAACCATACGTCTGGGCAAACGGACAGAGCATCGTGTGCCGCTCATTCGGGAGTTTGTTCCGCTCGCTGACTTAACCGACTTGGTTTTCGGCGGATGGGACATTTTTCAAGACAACTGCTATGAGGCGGCCGTCCATGCCGGAGTTCTGGAAAAACCGCTGGTCGAAGCCGTGCGGCCGGAGCTCGAAGCGGTTAAACCCTGGCCAGCCGTTTTCGACTCCTACTATGTTAAGCGTCTGCAAGGCAACCACGTAAAGACTGGAAAGAACAAGATGGATCTGGCCGAGCAGATCAAAGCGGATATTCTGGCTTTTAAGAAGGTCAATAGCCTCAGCCGCCTGGTAATGATCTGGTGCGGCAGCACGGAGATCTTTATGCAGCCGGGCGCCGCCCACCAATCGCTGGCGGCTTTCGAGAAAGCCCTGCGAGCCGACGATCCCGAAATCGCTCCCAGCATGATTTACGCCTATGCCGCCCTCGCCCTCGGCATACCCTTCGCCAATGGGGCGCCCAACCTCACCGTCGATATCCCAGCCTTACTGGAGTTGGCCAACAAGAATGGCGTACCGGTTTGCGGCAAAGACTACAAGACCGGGCAGACCCTACTCAAGACCTTGCTGGCCCCGGGTTTAAAGGCGCGGCTGCTTGGCTTGAGCGGTTGGTTCTCAACCAATATTCTGGGGAATCGCGATGGGGAAGTACTCGACGATCCGGAATCCTTCAAGACCAAAGAAGAAAGCAAGCTTTCCGTATTGGAATATATTTTGCAGCCGCATCTATACCCCACCCTCTACAACAACTTCTACCATAAGGTGCGGATTAACTATTACCCGCCACGCGGCGATAACAAGGAAGGCTGGGATAACATCGACATCTTCGGATGGCTCGGCTACCCCATGCAGATCAAAATCGATTTTCTTTGCCGGGACAGCATTCTGGCGGCGCCGCTGGTGCTTGATATTGTTCTCTTCTTAGACTTGGCGCAACGCTGCGGGATGCGCGGGATCCAAGAGTGGCTGTCATTTTACTTTAAGAGTCCTATGTATGCGCCTGAGCTATACCCGGAGCATGACCTCTTTATTCAATTGATGAAACTTAAAAACACACTGAGGTATCTACGCGGCGAAGAGCTGATTACCCATTTAGGTTTAGAGTATTATGACTAAGAGTGGATAAACCTTCCACAACGGGTCGACCCGGCGGCTACCGCTCCCGACTCTGATACTTTGTGATTATTCTTTGGAATAATTCGAATCGTCGGCGGACAAGGCAGCTTGCCATTCCAGGCTAAGAAGAAGAGAAAAACATTAAAGTACCAGACTAAACATTCCGATAAATATCCTGACTCATATAGCACGAGCTTAAGACTAAGGAGTTGTTCCAGCCCCTGGGTGGGGCACCACGACGAAGGAAAACAGAACCGCCTGCGGGTACCCGGGCGGGGTGGCCGGGGCGTGGCTCACCCGGTCGCTAGCGCAACCGGTACGGTTTCGCCGGGGTTATTTTTAAGGGGGTTCATGCATGCTCAGCGCCGTTTTTGGAATAGCTCGCAGCGGTATGGAGGCGGCCGTGACGCGACTCTCGGTAGCGGCTAACAATATCAGCAACATGAACACCGACGGATTCAAGGCCGCGCTTACTATGGATGTAGAAGGGCCCGCAGGACTCGGCGTTCGCACGACCATTGTTGTGCCGCCGCAGCCCGGACCCGTAGCCCTCGGAGAAGACGGTCGCACGCGCACATTATCGAACACAGATTTGGCCGGCGACTCGGTTCAGATTATCTTGGCCCAAAGGTCCTATGAGGCCAATCTCAAGGCATTCCAAACGGCCGATCAACTCCAGGAAGCGACCCTAAGTCTTATGGCTTAACATTTTTTGCGCGGTGGACGGTCGTCCAAGCTAACGCATTAATCTTCACCTGCCGGAATCGCCTTTATCGGCGGGATTCCCCGAGACCCGCAGCCTATATCGGCACGTCCGGGAAACCTACCCGCCTAGTGCGGAGATCCGGTCATTTTCTTTTGCGATTCTTCTCCGCGTCCTTTGCGTCTCCGCGGTTTAGTCAGGGCCTAATCCCCGTTACCTATCTTGGCGAGTTTGTCTTCGCCCGGCGGCGCCAGCTTCGGCCGATGGATATATTTCTGATAGAGCTTATAATGCTTATTGTTTTCCAACGCCACGGGACGGCCATCGATAAATTCTGCAATAATTTTAGTCCGAATTTCCAGCGGATCGCCGTCGGTGATGATTAAACTGGCGGACTTGCCGACTTCGATCGATCCCAGCGCGGCCTCGAGCCCGAGAATCTGGGCCGGATAAAGCGTGATGGCTTTCAGCGCCTCTGCGCGCGGAAGTCCGAAGGCCGCCGCCATCCCGGCGTGGTACGGGAGATTGCGGGTGTTGGAGGCGTCCCGGCCGCTGTCGTGGCCGGCAATACAAAACTTCACACCCGCCGCGTGTAACTTGGCCGCCACCGAGTAGGCGCTATCGTAGGGCTCATCTCGCCGGGCGGGCAAGGCCAGCGTGCCGGTAAGTATGACAGGAATGTTTTTTTGCTTCAGTAGATCGGCGGCCCGCCAAAGGTCATGCATCCCCGCTATGATGATCCGTACGCCTTCCTCTTCCGCCCACTCAACCGCGCTCTTGATCTGGCGAAGTTCACCGGCATGGACAACCACTGGGACTTTGCCCTCCAGCACCGGCAACATGGCCTCCCACACTGGGTCTGCTTTGAGAGGCTTGGCGCCGTTCTTCCCGGCCGCATTCTTCGCCTTCTGGTAGGCCCGTGCGTCTTCAAACGCCTGGCGAATGGCTTTGAGCGCCTGCTCGCGGACCTTCTTCAAGTCTTCCTCTGCGCCGGGGGTCTGCGTCAAATAGGGTCGAAAGCGAGACTGGCCAAAGCGCGGCCATTGAATGTGCATTGCTACCGGCGCGGAAGCAGTCAGATCCTCCCATGTCCATCCGTCCAGGCGAATCAGCGCCGAGGCGCCGCTGATCAACCCGCCCGAAGGCGCGGTAAGCGCATGCGTGATGCCGTTGGCGCGCGCCACGGGAATTAATTCGGAATCCGGATTAACCGAGATCTCGGCGCGCAAGTTGGGATTGACCGAGCCGATCTCCGCCACGTCGACGCTGCCGCTCACCGACCCGATTTCCACCAAACCGACCGCCGTGTCGGCGGCAATTAATCCCGGGTACACATGCTTCCCTTGGCCATCGATTACCTTGGCTCGGGCGGGAGGCGCCAAACCCGAACCCAGCGCTGTGATCTTTCCCTTCTCAAAGACCACAGTCCCGTTTTCTATGTCGCCATGAGTGAGCGTATGTATGGTGGCGCTCACTATCGCATAGGCGTCGCTTATCGAGGCCAAACGGTCACGGTAGATGGCTGGCTGCACCGGTGGAATGGGACGCTTGGGCCTGACCTTTTCTTTGGCATCAGGCGGCCTCTGTGATTTAATCGTGGTCGTATCTGCGACCTCTGTCTTCGTCAGGGCTGGTTCACCTACGGCTCCACTTTTCGGTGGCTGCCCTTCCCTGTTCACGGGCCCTCCGGTCTTCTCGAGAGGAACATCCTTGAGATCTTTACGCTCCGGCTTTTTATCTTCCTGCTTCACTTTTTCAATCAACTCGTCACGCACCTTCTCCAATGCCGGCCGCTGTGCAAGATCCTCCTGGCGATCGAACTCTTTGATGCCGTCCACCCAAGTCTGCTCAGCCACCGAATAAACCGAGAAGGGATGGCCGGACCAGATAACGTAATCCGCGTCTTTGCCGGGCTCGATCGACCCAACCCGATGGGCGATCCCCAATTGCTTCGCCGGATTGAGCGTAACGAAGTTGAGCGCTTCCGTCTCGTCGAGATCGCCGTATTTGACCGCCTTCGCCGCTTCCAAATTCAGCCGGCGCGCCAGCTCGCCGGAATCCGAATTAAATGAGACGCTCACTCCGCGCTGCGCCATGATCGTCCCGTTGTAAGGAATGGCATCGTAGGCCTCGAGCTTGAAAGCCCACCAGTCGCTGAACGTCGACGCGCCGGCCCCGTGGGCGGCCATCTCATCGGCCACTTTGTAGCCTTCCAGGACATGCTGAAATGTGGCGATGCGAAAGTTGAAATCCTCAGCCAGCCGGATCAGCGCCAGTATCTCATCCTGGCGATAAGAGTGGCTGTGAACCCAGCGGTTGCCGTTCAGTATTTCAGCTATGGCCTCGAGTTGAAGGTCGCGACGCGGCGGCTCGCGCCGCGCTTTGCCGGCCTCTGAGAGACCGTTATATTCATCCCACTCCCGGGCATAATCCCGCGCGGCCAGGAAACGTTCCCGTATGGATTCTTCTACTCCCATGCGCGTCGCCGGATAACGGCGGTCCGCGCCGGGTAGTGTGAAGGCGGAACGCTTGGGGTTCTCGCCCAGCGCAAATTTAATGCCCGGCGGCGCCCCCGTCAACCGCAGAGCGTCGGCCGTGGATTGCCATTTCAGTTTCACCACGGCGTTTTGACCGCCGATGGAATTGGCCGACCCATGCAGAATATTTGCCACGGTGAGCCCGCCGGCCAGTTCGCGATAGATACTGATATCCTCCGGATCAAGAATGTCAGCCACTCGTACTTCTGCCGTAACATTGTTCGACCCTTCATTGAGTCCGCCGCGGGTCATCGAATGGCTGTGACAGTCAATCAGGCCGGGAGTGATGTGCTTTCCAGTCGCATCAATGATCGCGGCGCCCTCGGGCGCCGTCAGATGGGCGCCGACCGCTACTATCTTGCCCGCCCGCACTAGCAAATCGCCTTTCAGCATGCCTTGCGGGGCCTGAGTCCAAATGGAAGCATTCTTCACCAGCACAGCCGCCAGCGGCATTTTCTCGGCGGTCGCCCTCAGCGGCGCGGCGCCGGCCAGCGCGATAATCAATGATAACGTCAAGCGGCCAAGCGTATAAGCCAATCGGTTCTTCATAAAGCGCCTCCTACGGGTCCGGCCGTTCGCGTTCCGCTTACCTTGACGGTCATGCGCCCCTGCTCAGCCGTGCCTTCCAAAGAATCTCCGGTAATAATCACCGTGATTTCAAATCTTCCTTGACCGCCGCGGCCCGGCAGCGTCACCGTCAGCGCGTTCCCTTCCAACTGAATGTTCGTAAATTCCGTCGTCCCGCGCGGCGACTCCGACGTACCCGAATAGCTGCCTTTCGTTCCTTCGATAATCCAAGTGCTGTTCATGCTGCGGCCTCCGGGAAACTCCATCGCCACAGACCAGGTCCCGCGCGGGTCCACGACGGCGGTAGGGTCTCCCTTTGGTTTTTCCTTTTCGTCTATTTTGTATTCGTGGCCATCGACGAAGATCTGTTTCACTTTGGTCTTCTCAGCGAAAAGCTCGCCGTCGGTAACGATCAGGTTGGCAATCTTGCCGGGCTCCAGCGTTCCCAGCATGCTCGAGACGCCAAATACTTCGGCCGGCACAGTGGTCAGCGCGGCGAGTGCCACATTCGCCGGCAACCCCGCCTCAATAATCTTGCGCATGTTTTTTGGAAAGTCGGCGGGATTCTTCAATCCGCGTGTGCTCAAGATAAAACGAACACCGGCTTCATAGAGGCGCTTGGGATTCTCGGGGGCGTGAACATAGCGCTGCAGCTCGCGGGTGTCGATATCGAGCGCTTCGTCAGCGTCCTCCACTTTTGGCTTCTCGGGAAGGGCGACCGGCAAGATCAGCGTGCGCCCGGTCGTCTTCAATGGATCGAGTAATTCCCATTCATTGCCCGAACCGGCGATGATCGCTCTAAGATCAAACTCCCGCGCCAGACGGTCGGCCAGCAGCGCGTCCTGGGTTCGGTCCACTTCAAAAATTATCGGCCGCTGCCGATCGAGCACCGGCGCCAGCGCTTCAAAGGCCGAGCTATATTCGGGACGCTTCATGCCGGTGGGATTGGCCGCATAACGTTTTTTCCATATTAAATAGCGATCGGCGTCGAGCAACACCTGGCGAAAGGCGGCCGCGGCGCCCATCAGACTGGTAGGATAACTGCCACGAAAGCCGCCGTACTGGAACGCGACGTGTTGGGCCACAGCCCCTTTCAAAATTACCCCCGAGGTGGCAACGCCATCTTTAAGATTGATCAGTGCGCTCTCGCCGCGAAAAATCCCGCTGTCCGGCACGGTAAGCACGGTCGTGATGCCCACGCGGCGATAGCGCTCGGCATCGTTGTTCTCGCCTTCAAAGGGGACAATTAAATTCCGAGCCTGCGTCTCGGGCCGGACCCCGGACAAAGGGTGGATAGCGCCCGCCGGGCTTTCCGGCCGCGGCGCGAGGCCGAGCGGACTGGCCAAGCCCGTACGGCCGGGCCGGCGGGTCTCGGCGGAGGCCTCCGGCGCGGTGGGGGCTGGACGCAAACCCATATGGGAATAGCCATCGATCAGACCCGGATAGACCGTCTTCCCCGAGCCATCGATCTCCACGGCGTCGGCGGGAATGGTCGCCTGGGCGCCGACCGCTTCAATCAGCCCGTCGCGCAGTACAATAATTCCCTTCTCAATCGTTTTTCCTGGAGCAGTGATGATCTTGGCGTTGGTCAAAGCATAGACGCGCGGGCGCTCGGCCTGAACGGTACTGGTTAAAAGCAGGCCGCCCGCCGCCAGGGCAAGAAGAAGCAGACATCTCCGCCGAAAGCCTCGTTGCATCATGAATTCACACCTCGCTTGAAATAGTTTGTAAGTAACTACTCAGGAGGAAGCTCGCCTTGACAGAACCGGGAGCGGTAGCGACCGGGTCGGCACGTTGTTGTCATCGCTCCTGTATTATTCCGAGCTCGGGAGAATACATGATCGCTGACAGTTGTCGCCAGGCGCGCACCCGGTCGCTACTGCTCCCGGTTCTGTATCAGTGCCGCCTCCATGGGCTGAGCAGTTACATTTTGTGATTTGAATCCTAGCCCAGTGAAAAACCCTATCAGTTTTGTGAGTCGTTTGCAAGCGAATTGTGAAGTAGAGTCTGAAGTTCGATCATAAGCCAATCAGACGGTAGCGGCGCCGGCCCGGGGGCTCTGGAGTTTGGACATTGGCCACAGACCCGCGCGATCCTTTCGTTCCCACCACTGCGTGCGGGCGCCCCCCCATAGCCTAAGCTTGTTCGCGTAGCTCTGAAAGAG
>JACOSC010000317.1 GCA_016179055.1 Acidobacteriota bacterium | reverse complement strand
TGTCAGCGAATTGCGACAGGCGATCGAGGCGTTTGTCGCGGCGTATGGCCCCAAGGCGAAACCCTTCGTTTGGCGCAAACGAGAAGTAAGGGGATCCCAGCTCAGAAATACTATCGTTAACTTATGCAACTAAGCACTAGGCAGGATTTTGAAGCTCCCCCGGCTTCCGCCGGGGGTATCCACCACCCGTGAACGGTTACCAATCTTTCTACGGATACCGTCCTTCGGCCGACGCACCTCGAAGGCGGCTCCAATAAATTGTTCTGTGATCTTGTTCAAATCCATTTCTGGGTTTCTCTGTGGTCTCTGTGTCTCCGTGGCGCCTACTCACTTCGCCGGCGCCGGGAGTGAGGCAGGGTGGTCAGCAAATACGAGGCAATTGTTCTCCGCTCAGCATGTCCACGATACGATAGCCGCCAATTTGGGTTTTCAGTGTGACAAGTCCATGCGATGAGGGTCCCGTTACGCGGCCAACGTCGCACGCCATGGCGCCCAATGGATGTGATCGCATGATGGCCAGCGCTCGCTCGGCGTCCTGCGGAGGCACGAAGGCGACGAATCGCCCTTCACAAGCCACATAGAGCGGATCAAACCCCAAAATCTCACACGCCCCCCGGACGTCCTCTCGAATCGGAATGGCACTCTCAACCAGCGCCATGGCTAGGCGCGCCGTCTCGGCGATCTCATTGAGCGCGGTGGCCAGGCCCCCGCGCGTGAGATCGCGCAAGCAGTGCACGCGGACGCCGGCGGCGAGCAGCGCCAGCACGAGGTCGGCGACGCAATCACAATCGCTTTCGATAACGTTTTCAAAAGCGAGACCCTCGCGGGCCGCCATGATGGCCATGCCATGGCGACCCACATCCCCATTCAACAGGATGACATCGCCGGTTTCCAGCGAGGCCGGCGCGATCGCCTGCTCTGAAGCGACGGCCCCAATCCCCGCCGTGTTGATAAACAATCCGTCACCCTTGCCCTTATCGACCACTTTGGTGTCGCCGGTGATGATCTGCACGTTGGCGCGCCCAGCGGCGACCTGCATGGATCGGATCACGCGACCGAGGGTTTCCATCAGCAGTCCTTCTTCAATGATAAAGCCCACGCTGAGATAAAGCGGCCGCGCTCCGCACATCGCCAAATCATTCACCGTACCGTAGACGGCGAGGGCGCCAAGGTCGCCGCCTGGAAAAAAGAGGGGACTCACGACATAAGAATCGGTTGTGAATGCCAATCGCGTCCGGCGACCCGAGGCCTCTTCTCCAAAATCCAGCAGGGCGCCGTCGTGGCGCGCATACAACATTGAATTTCCAAAAGCTGGCAGAATCATCTTCTCCAGGAGTTCGTGCATCAGTCGGCCGCCGCCACCGTGCGCCATGAGAATCTGTGGGTAGTCGGCGATCAGCGTCGAGCAATTGCGGTCGAAATTCGGTGGGAGTGCCATGGCTTAATTCTCCTTTACGCGCAACTCAGCCGGCAACCGCCGGTAACGATAGTAAGCGGCGCAGGCGCCCTCGGCGGAAACCATCGTCGCCCCCAGCGGCCGCTCTGGCGTACAACGCGTGCCAAAAGCTGGGCACTCGGCCGGTTTCTTGCTGCCCTGCAAGATGGCGCCGCTCAGACATTCGGTTGATTCCTCTGCGGCAGGGCGGGCTTTGCCGAATCGCCGCTCGGCGTCGAATTCCGCGTAATCGGCGCGTAGCTTGAGGCCGCTCTGCGATATAGTACCCATGCCGCGCCACTGCTGCGGCGCCGTCTCAAATACCTCTTGCATCAGCCACTGCGCGCGCGTATTCCCTTCCCGGCGCACAGAGCGTGAGTACTGGTTTTGAACGCTCGCCTGCCCGGCTTCCAGTTGCCTTACGCACATGTACACGCCTTGCAGTATGTCCAAGGGCTCAAAACCCGTGACTACAATTGGGACTCGATATTTGTGCGCGATCGGCTCATATTCGGTATATCCCATAACGGTGCATACGTGGCCGGCCGCCAAGAACCCTTGCACGCGGCGATTGGGCGCGTCGAGAATGGCTTCCATGGCCGGGGGAACCCGCACATGGGAAACCAGCATGGAAAAATTGCTCAGCTTACGGCGGCGCGCTTGAACAATGGCCATGGCGTTGGCCGGCGCGGTAGTTTCAAATCCCACCGCAAAAAAGACCACTGGCTTCTTGGGATAATCGGCGGCAATTTGGATTGCATCGAGCGGCGAATAGACCATGCGTATATCGTGGCCGCCGGCTTTCACGGCCAGCAGATCACGCAGAGTTCCAGGTACCCGCAACATGTCTCCGAAGGAGCAAAAGATAACGTCCGGGCACGCGGCAATCTCAATGGCTTTATCGATCATTTCCACGGGGGTCACGCATACCGGACAGCCCGGGCCATGCCACAACGTGATGGTTTTCGGCAGCAACTCATCGATGCCATATTTGACAATTGCGTGCGTCTGCCCGCCGCACACTTCCATAACTGCCCATGGCTGTCGCGTAATTCGGTTAATCGCCTTAACGTAGCTACGCACGGCGGCGGCGTCTCGGTATTCGTCAATGTAGCGCATCGGTTATCCCAAATCGGCTAGACCATCCATTTGTTGTAAATATTCAAACACTTGCCGGGCCGCCCGCTCGTCAACGGTGCTGATGGCAAATCCGACATGAACAATCACATAGTCGCCCACTTTGGCTTCGGGCACGTAAGCCAAATTGACGACCTTGATCATGCCGCCAAAGCTCACCCTGCCGGTGCGGCCCAGCGGATCGTCACCTTCCACGCTAAGAATTTTTCCAGGCACGGCTAGACACATTGTTTTACTCCTCTGAACATCGGGGTCGGGTGCCGGGAGTCGGGCACCGGATGAAGACCTCTCTATTCCCCGACCCCCGGTTTTTATCTGCTTTACTCCGCCAGCGATTGGCGAGCCGCCGCCAACGCTTGACCCACGGCAATGCCGCCATCGTTGGGTGGAACCCGTTGGTGCCAGAACGGCAGGAACCCCTCCGCGCGCAAGCGAGCGATGGCGCGTTCGGTCAAGTACTTGTTTTGAAAACAACCGCCGGTCAATAGCACGCGCGCTTGCCGAATCCGGCGCGCCACGGCCACAATGATTTCCACCAATGTATTATGAAAACGTGCCGAAATCTTACCGATCGATTCGTCGGCGCGACAATCCTTTACGATAGAGAGTACGGTTGGCGCCCAATTAATCACCAGGGGAGAGGAACCGTCTACGGCGCCCGCTTGGCTCATCTCAAACTCATACGACTCATTCACGGTCATGCCGTCGCAAGCAAACTCCAGCTCCATGGCGGCTTGCCCCTCAAATGTGGCGACCTGCCGGAGATTAACCAGCGAAGCCACGGCGTCGAATAGGCGGCCGGCGCTAGTGGTCAGCGGCGCGTTGATGGCGCGCCGAAGCACGACGTGTAAAGCTTGCCGCTCACTCGGAGAAAAACTGCGCAGCGGGGGATATAGGTCGCTCCGGCGCAAGTGATCGCTCTTTTCAAAAAGTCCCTCTCCCATTATCTCGTAGAGCAGTCCCAGCGCGGACCGGCGCGGCTCATGTATGGCCTTTTCGCCGCCCGGCAGTCGAAAGGGTCGGAGATGCGCCACGCGATGGAAGGCGTTGTTAGTCACGTACAAAAACTCGCACCCCCACAGCGTTCCATCCAACCCATAACCGGCCCCGTCCCACGCCACACCCAATACCGAGTCTTCCAGACCATTGTCGGCCATGCCGGAGAGGACGTGCGCGAAGTGGTGTTGAACTTTTTGCACAGGCTGTCCGCTTTGCTTGGCAAACAGCGCGGTCCGATAATCGGGATGAGCATCGCACATCACGCTCGCGTAGTTAAGATTATAGAGACTGGTAAAGCTATGGATGGCTTCTTGGAAAACTTCCCATGCGCGCGGCGTCGCCATATCGCCGATATGCTGACTTGCCACAATCTCCTGACCTCGGGAAACGGCCACCGTGTTTTTCAAATGGGCGCCCACCGCGAGCGCCACTGCGGCAGTCGGCTTAATCGGAATAGGTAAGGGGGCATAGCCGCGTGCCCGCCGCAGCACAAGCTCGCGACCCATCATGACGCGCGCCAAGGAATCGTCTACGGGCCGCGCAATGGGTCGATTGTGAATTAGAAAGAGGTCTGCCAAATCCCCTAAGACGGCGAGCGCTTCTTTCTCCTTTGTGCATATGGGCTCTTCCGCTCGATTGCCACTGGTAGCCACGATAGGAAAATTCAAATCGGCCATGAGTAAGTGATGGAGGGGGGCGTAAGGCAGCATAATGCCAAGATAAGGGTTACCGGGCGCCACGGATCCGGCGGGAAATTGGTCCCCCGACAAAGCTAAGGCACCCCTGGGAGCGCCGGCATCTTGCCGGCAAAGGCTGTTCCTGGGGATAGCCGACGTGCCGGCTGGAAGCCGGCGCTCCCAGGAAGTGTGCATGCAATTGCAACCCGCTATAAATTCTCCAGCGTCGTTGTCACTCTTCGTAGCGCCATCCTTAGGCCTGATTAACTCGCGTATGCTACCGGGATCGGCGGCCAGGCCGATAGGCGGGCCGGTTGCTCTCCGCAGCAGCACTATGGGCGCCTCGGGAGATCGTAACAATCGCTCTTCGACGACTGACACTTCACAATACGCTTTCACCGACTCCAAAGATGGAACCATAACGGCGAACGGTTTCTCAGGGCGCCGCTTACGACGCCGCAGGTCGCTAATCGCGCGTTCATTGCGGGCGTCCACCATCAAATGAAAACCGCCCAAGCCTTTAACCGCAACAACGGCGCCGTGGCGGATAGCTTCGGCCGCCGCCGCCAGGGCTCGGTCGCGCGCCGCCAGGCGGTTGCCGCCCCGGTCCCATAATTCGATAAGGGGACCACAGGCGGGGCAGGCATTGGGTTGGGCATGGAACCGTCGGTCCCGCGGATTCTCATATTCGGCTCGGCAAGGATCACACATAATGAACGGCTTCATGGTGGTATAACGACGATCATACGGCAACGCTTCGATAATACTGTAGCGCGGGCCGCAATGCGCACAGTTAATAAATGGATAGCGGTAACGGCGATTGGTGGGCGAGAATAGTTCGTGGAGACACTCCGCGCAGGTAGCGATATCGGCCATAATTACCGCGGTCTTTATTCCCCCTTCATCGCTAGGCCGTATGGTGAAGTCGGCATAACCGATCGGATCAAGAAATGCGGATTTCATGTCCCGAATACTCGCGGCCGGAGGTTTTTCCGTTTGAATGCGCCTACAAAACTGTTCCAGTTGCGACTGTGTGCCCTCCGCCTCAATCGACACTCCTTGCGAAGAATTGCGCACCCAGCCGGTCAGCGCCAGGCTTGCCGCCAACCGGAAGACAAAAGGTCGGTAGCCCACTCCCTGCACGGCGCCGGCGATGTCCATACATACACGAGCCCGTCGCTCGGCGCTGTGCTGATACGGGGCCGGCCGGGCCTCAGGAATCACAACTCCACCTCCAGGCTATCCAGCATGATATCCTGCGCGTGCGGGTCGCGGACGTCGGAAGATATTTCAATGGTCAATCGAGCGCCGTCGGCCAATGTCCCGCGGGCCGCTTGTTGAAAGTGGCCGCGCAAATGTTCCGGAGAAAAATGGCAGAGCGTCCCCATGCGAACTTTGACTCCGATTACAGATCGAGCGCCCGATTCGCCGGCCATCCCTTCAATCCGACGCAACAAATCTAAGACCAGCGACGCTTCGTGCATATTCCTCGCGAAGTCTACGACCTCAAACGACAAGGTCAAATATTCTCTTCGGTAAAAAAACATGACCACAAAGTCACGAAGACACAAAAAAATGATAGTAATTCTTCGTGTCTTTGTGCCTTCGTGGCTGAAGAAGGATCATTAATCAATGTCATTCCTCCGCCGCAAGTCCGGCTTCACGATTAACGCGCGCGGCCACCTCTTGCGCGGCCACCTCTACTTCCTCGGATAAACCGGCGCCCGATTGAAAGGTGCAACCCTCTATGCCGTACACCACCAGACGCGATGGCAATCGATGCAAAGCGCGCGACAACTCAATAGCTCCCGGCAACCCAATGGCGTGCGTTGAATAATGAAATAGCCGAGCTGGAATCGGCTCTCGATGCGCCTCGAAACGGTAAATGGTTCCGGGTGGCGCGCCGGAATGAGCGGCGTCCACCACAAAGACCGTCTCCTTGTCCTGCCATAGCTCAATTAAGGCCAGGCCGTCGCCATGGTGCACGACCACGGGGAAGCACGGATGAACTTGCGCGCCTAGGTGCTGCGCAATACGGAGCCCGACGGCGTCATCGCCGCGGTAGGCGTTGCCCATGCCAATAATGAGCCCTCGATATCGTTCCATAGGGGTTGGTCGTCTTAAGGCCCTATACGTTCTTCCGCCGGTCAGCCGACTCCGACTTTAGGTTTAGCCCGGCTCGATCTGCAACTTTAAAAAATGCGTGGCGCAGGAAATGCAAGGGTCATAATTCCGTATGGCCTGCTCACAGAGCCAGGTTAACGGCTGGCGCGCGAGATCCACGTTCTTTCCAATTAATTCCCGTAGGTCCGCTTCTATGGCCTTCTGATTCTGGGAAGTGGGCGGAACAATTTTGGCCTCGGTGATCACGCCCTGGTCGTCAATACAGTAGCGATGATACAGTATGCCGCGCGGCGCTTCCGTTAGCCCGTGCCCAATTCCGGCGTGTGGCTGTATGGCCTCGGCCGCCACGTCAGGATACTCGTAAGCGCGAATAATACGTAGGGCTTCCTCGCAAGCATAAAGTAACTCCACACTACGGACAACAATGCTCTTAAAAGGATTGCGACAGACCTCCGCCAGGCCGGCGGCGCGGGCGGCCTCCTGAGCGGCCGGTGTGAGCCGGTCAAAATTTAAGCTGTAGCGCGCCAAAGGGCCTACCAGATAAGCGCCGCGTTGCTTCAGACGGGAATGTAGGGCGTTGGAATACGGCACGTGCTCTTCTACAAAGTGCTCTTCATAGTCGGCAATGGCTATGTCCATTCCATGGCTGGACACCAGACGGCCCTCGTTAAACGGATATTCGTCGGAGTGCCGCAGCGCCACGAATTCGTAATCCCGTTCCAAGGCTGGGAACGGCAAGGCCGCCACCCAACGGACGGTTTCCCGAGCCGCGTCCATCGCCCATTGCAGAGGCTCATAAAGCGTGTACAGCTCCGCCTTAGTCGGAGCTTTGTAGAAGCCGCCCACTTTCACATTGATGGGATGGATCTCCCGTCCACCGACTAAGGAAACAATTTGATTCCCGATTTTTTTCAATTGCAGGCCGCGTTCCAATACGCCGGGATGCGCTTTAGCCATGTGAATGGCGTCGGGAAAGCCCAGAAAGTCCGGCGCGTGCAAAAGGTATATGTGCAGCGTATGGCTCTCTATCCACTCGCCGCAATACAGCAGCCGGCGCAGGGCCCGTAACGGACCACCCACCGTGACCCCAAAAGCGTTTTCCATGGCGTGCGTGGCGCTCATCTGATAGGCCACCGGACATATGCCGCAAATGCGAGCTGTGATATCCGGCGCTTCGTCATAACGCCGCCCGCGCAGAAAGGCTTCGAAGAAGCGGGGCGGCTCGAAAATATTGAGCTGGAGATCCGTGACCTGATTGCCTTTGATTTTCACCGACAATCCGCCTTCACCTTCAACCCGCGCCAGATAATTTACTTTAATCGTCTTACTGGTCATGCGCTTCGCTCTCTCGACGAAATGGCTCGGCATACGCATTAAAGCTGCGCAGAGCCCGCACTACGTCCGGCGCCTGTACGCCGCGGTGTCGCCACTCCGCGGTTAACGATTCCACGTTGGGGTTTTCCATCGGTCCAAAGCAGCCATAGCAGCCGCGCACATAGGAAGGGCATAAGGCGCCGCAGCCAGCCTGTGTCACCGGGCCCATGCAGGGCTCACCACGCGCCACCATCACGCATACCGTCCCGCGTTGTTTACACTCGACGCAGACGCTATAAGCCGGAATGTTCGGCTTCCGTCCGCTCAGCAAAGCCGATATGAGTTCAAGCAACTGCTTCTTATTGACCGGGCAGCCGCGTAATTCGAAATCAACCGGCACATGCGCGGCAATCGGAGTTGACTTGTCTAGCGTGGCTATGTAATCGGGTGTGGCGTACACTATCGAGACAAACTCTTTGACATCCTGAAAATTTCTCAGAGCTTGAATGCCGCCGGCCGTAGCGCAGGCGCCGATGACGATCAGTCGTTTTGAGTCGCGTCGCACACGCTGTATGCGTTCGGCGTCATGCGGAGTGGTGATGGAACCTTCGACCAACGATAGATCATAGGGGCCTCTGATGACCGCACGCGAGGCCTCGGCGAAATTGGCGATTTCGACGCGCCCCACGAGAGACAGAAGTTCGTCCTCACAATCGAGCAAGCTGAGCTGGCAGCCGTCGCACGAGGCAAACTTCCAAACCGCCAGCTTAGGTTTTCGTTTTGAAACCATACTAAACTTCTCGCACGGCCAGCAACCCTTTAACGCGCGGATAGCTAAAGACCGGTCCATCCCTGCAGACAAAGAGCGGGCCGAACTGACAATGTCCACAGAAACCGACGGCGCATTTCATGTTGCGTTCCAGAGACACATAGATGTTCTCAGGCGTAACTCCCCGCTTCTCGAGCGCGAGGGCGGTAAAGCGAATCATGATTTCTGGGCCGCAAATCAGCGCCGTGGTATTGGCCGGAGTAAACGAAGCTTTGGAAATCAGCGTAGACACGACGCCGACGTGGCCGTGCCATCCGTCCGTCGCGCGGTCGACGGTGATCAGCGTTTCCAGATCAAACCGGGCTCGCCACCGCGCCAATTCTTTACGGTATAGAATATCCGTCGGGCTGCGCGTCCCGTAAAGCAAAACGATTTGTCCATAATCCGCACGGCGATGTAAAAGCTCGTATAGGGCGGGGCGCAGCGGCGCCAGCCCAATCCCGCCGGCCACTACCACAACATCGTTTCCCCTGGCCCCTTCGAGCGGCCAGGGACTGCCGTAGGGTCCCCGCACGCCGAGCCCCTCGCCGGCTTTCAACCTGCGCAAGCTCTTGGTCGCCGATCCCACTGCGCGCACGGTGTGGGTCAGGGCTGACGGTTGGCGAGGGTCGCCGCTGATGGAGATTGGAACCTCGCCCTGGCCGAACACATAGAGCATGTTGAATTGTCCGGGTGCAAAATTCACCGGCTCGCTGCCGTCCATAGCGGCCAGCTCGATCGTGAAGGTATCGTGCGTTTCTTGCCACCTTCGCTTCATGCGATACGCGCGAAAATGCCGCGGGTCGGTGCTCATGGGCTCTTGGCCAAAGGGTTTCTCAGGAATGGTTTCCATAAACATCCAATAATTGTAAACGGGTAGCCTGGAGGCGCTGCTCAATAATGGTAGCGACCCGTTTAAGCAGGACATAGCCCAGGCCGTGGTCCTCGTCGCATTTGCGACGAAGGCACTTGCCATCGAGCGCAATGGCGAGTGTCGGGTCGAGCGCCCGCGCGTCGAAATGCCAGTAGTAGGGCGGGGTTAGCCACGACCACCCCAGCACGTCGCCCTCGCCTACCGTTTGTATGACGACCGGTCCCCGGTTCGGCGAAAACACTTCAACGGAGACTCGACCTCGGCGCAACAAGTAACAAACATCGGCATCTTCGCCTTGGCGAAAAATCAATTGGCCGATTTCAAAGCGCACGTTGGAAGCGCATCCAACCAGGATCTCCAGGTGGCTGGGCTCCATGCCGGCTAGGAAGGGATGCTCGGCTAAAATCCGTTCAAGGTTCTCCATCGGACTGCTCCTTTCGGCCCGGCTGACGCTCCCGTAAGGAAACTACTTCCTGGGTAATATCAATGCCGGTCGGACACCAGGTAATGCACCGCCCGCACCCGACGCAGCCCGGCGTGGAGAATTGATCCATCCACGTGGCCAGCTTATGGGTCAGCCATTGGCGGTAACGCGATTTGGTTGACGAGCGGACACTGCCGCCGTGAATATAAGAGAAATCCGCCGTGAAGCAGGAGTCCCATTTCTGCCATCGTTCGGCATGTGCGCCGGACAAATCGGTAACATCCTCCACGGTCGTGCAGAAGCAAGTAGGACAGACCATCGTGCAATTGGCACAGCTCAAGCAGCGGGCGGCCACGTCATCCCAATGGGGATTTTCATAAGCGCTATAAAGGAATTCTTTGAGGCCGCCCGTATACAACTTGCGACCCATGGTTGCCGCCGTTCGGTCGACAATGCGCTGCGCCGCGGCTTTCTCAACGTCACGGGCGGCCCGATGAGGAACATCATTAAGGATTTCAGCCCCTCGGGTTGTCCCAACCTCAGTCAGGAAATAATGCCGATGGCCGTCCAACACTTCCGTGAGGGCAATATCGAACCCCTGTGTGGCCTGCGGACCCGACTTCATGGAGACGCAGAAACAGGTTCCGCCCGCCTGTCCGCAATTGACGGCGATAACCAACGTTTGGTTACGGCGACGGGCGTAGGTAGGGTCGACAAACGGGCCCTGCATGAGAACTCTATCTTGAATGCTTATGGCGTGAAGTTCGCACGAGCGAGCCCCGATGAACGCCATGGGAAGCTCATCCGCAGGTTCCTCGATAATTACAAAGCTTTGGTCTCTGCGTTCGGCGCTGAATAAGCGTAGGGAAGGAGGCAGGTTCTCCTTTTTCCATGAATGAGGGCCGAGATTGTAGCCGAACAGCGCCGCATCGCCACGGC
Organism: Acidobacteriota bacterium; assembly: GCA_016179055.1. GTDB lineage: Bacteria > Acidobacteriota > UBA6911 > JACOSC01 > JACOSC01 > JACOSC01. Next base: position 6,368 of record JACOSC010000317.1, on the reverse strand, counting down.
GCTGTAAGCGATACTGACCGGCGGCTTGGCCATCGGTCCAGCCGATCGGGAGGTCATTCACGGTTTTGATTTCACCATAGACAATGGCCGCCTCACGGAGCGTTGGACCAATGAGTCGATAGCCGCGCCCAACGAGCGTGGAGAAAAGCTTTTCCAGATCCGTCCGCTCGATGACCAGGGATTTCATTGAACACGATGCGGCATTGTCATTCATACGTAGTGGATCATGACAACCGATTAGCTAAGGTTCCCGCCTTTACAGAACTGGGAGCGGTCGCGGCCGGGTGGGGAACCCTTTCACAACGGGTCAACCCGGTCGCTACCGCTCCCGGTTCTGATACTTGGTGACCGTTCAAAGTATAGCCGCGCGCCGTCACCTCGGTTCGGCTCAAGTTGCTCGCCGAGTTACTAATGGCCTATGGGCCACGGAGTCTGCAGACCATGACCAGCAGCTCCCCCTTTGACCGACATTGGCATCGTACACAAATCGGCTAATTCTTGCAAGCCCTCGCCCACCGTCACAGGAATCCCCGCTCTGCATCTGCGCCTCTCTGTGGGATTTGCTGACTGGCTCCCGATCATTTGACAGTTTTCTATGGAGTCTTTATAGTAGCTGAGGAATAACCATTTGAGGGGTAGAGGTAGGTAGATATGCTGAGAAGCTGGCGAAAAAGACTGGAGCAAGCTCTAATAAGCTTTGTGCAACAAGCGTATAGTTTGCCGCTCGAGCGCGTCGACTTTGCCGTGCCACCCCGCATCGAATTTGGCGATTTATCCACCCCGGTGGCCTTCGATCTGGCCAAGCCTTTGCGTAAGGCGCCGCGTTTGATCGCCGAGGACATCGTAAATAAGCTGGGCCCCGTCGAAGGCATTCGACGTATGGAGGCCGCCGGCGGCGGTTACGTGAATGTATTTTTTGATCGTGGCCTATTTGCTTATGAACTTTATAACAACGCGCGACGGGGAGCGGCCGGTCTGGTGGCGGACGCGCCTTGGAGTGGGAAAACGATTGTCGAGCATACCAACATCAATCCCAACAAGGCGGCGCATATCGGCCACCTACGTAACGCCGTCATTGGCGACACCTTCGTAAGACTTCTGCGTTATCTCGGAGAACGCGTGGAAGTGCAAAACTACATCGACAATACCGGCGTTCAAGTGGCGGACGTCGTGGTGGGGTTCCTATACCTTGAGAAAAAGTCCCTTGCCGAGGTTCAGGCGATCTCCGGTAAGTTTGATTACTACTGCTGGGACCTCTATGCCAAGATCGCCGAATTCTATGCGGGCGAGGCGGCCAACTTGGCGTTACGAAGCCGAACGTTGCGCGCGCTGGAAGCCGGCGACAACGAGACCACCGAGCTGGCCGACCATATATCGACACGGATCACGCAGGCGCACTTAGCCACGATGGCCCGATTGGGCGTGACCTATGAGCTGTTGCCTCGCGAGAGCGATATTTTGCACTTGCGGTTTTGGGAGCACGCGTTCAAATTGCTTAAAGAGCGCGGCGCCATTATTTATGCTCAGGAAGGCCCGAGCGCCGGTTGTTGGGTGATGAGAATGCCCGAAGGCGACGAGGCCGCCGGCGACGCCGAGGAAACCGAGAAGATTATCGTACGGTCCGACGGCACCGTTACCTATGTGGGCAAGGATATCGCCTATCAGCTATGGAAGTTAGGCTTGCTCGGCATGGATTTTTATTACCGGCCTTTTATGCGCTATCCCTCAGGTCAACGCGTATGGGTCACTTTAGCCACGCCTTGTCCCGGCGAAACGCCGCCGTCTTTTGGCGGGGCCCAACGGGTGTACAACGTCATCGACACGCGGCAAGCGTATTTGCAAAAAGTGGTTGGACAAGGCCTGCGCGCTTTGGGTTTTGTCGGGCAAGCCGACAACTCGATACACTTTTCCTATGAACGGGTGGCCTTATCGTCCGCCTGCGCCGCTGAGCTGGGCTATCAAACCGAGGCGGACGCCAATCCCCGCGCCACGGTTGATGTTTCAGGACGCAAGGGGCAGGGCGTCAAAGCCGATGACTTGATCGATAAGCTCTTGGAGAAGGCGCTGACGGAAGTCCAAGCCCGGCATGACATCGAAGCGACGGAGGCGCGGCGGATCGCCAATCAGATTGCCGTAGGCGCCTTGCGCTATTTTCTCATTAAATATGCGAGGAATTCGCTGATTGCGTTCGATTTTAAAGAAGCGCTCAGCTTTGAAGGCGAGACCGGTCCCTACCTGCAATACACCGTTGTGCGCGCCAACAATATATTTCGAAAGCTGTATGAGGCCGGAGATCGGTCTGCCGACCAACTCACGGCATTGACCACGGCGCCCCTCCTCAATGGCTTTTTGGAGGCGGCGCCGGATATATGGGAATTGGTGGCCATGACGGCCCGTTTTTCCGATATGGCGCGACTGGCCGTGCAAACCATGGAGGTCTCACACGTAGCCAAGTTTGCTTTTGCTCTCGCGCAGAAATTTAATCTTTTTTATCATAGGCACCGGATCCTTTCAGAGCCCGACCCGAGCCGCAAGCTGTTTCTACTAGCCGTGGCGGACCTGCTGCGGACGATATTAACCGGCGGCTTGGAGCTGATGGGCATGGAGATACCGGAGCGCATGTAGTGGGTCCATGGAAAAACATCGGCAACCTTGCCTAAGCAAGGCCGCACCGGCGCTGACGATCATTATCTTAACCATGAGAATTCTGCCGGCGGCGTCTGCGCCATGCTTTGGCAATGTCGGCAATTATATAGTTTGGCGCTTGTGTACGGCTCAAGAAACTCCGCGAACGCCGGCCATGCGCCCTATCCATGGACAGGAAGAGAAGATCGTCGAGCCTAAGAACGAAGTCTTGACGGATGCGGAAAAAGAGCGTTTACGGCGAGCCGATAACTTAAGCGCTCAAATGGCGGTGTTTATTAATGTGGCCGCGCAGTATATCAACCTCATACGGGAGGCCACTTCGGCTGAGCAAATCACCCGTTTGAACGAGGCGGCGGAGTCGCTCAGCGCCGTGTACCGGCAGGCGAGTGCACATATGCAGCAATCAACGCAAAAGAAAAAGCACCGCCAACTCAAGAAATTCGAAATTGCACTACGCGAACAACTCTTGTTGTTAAAGAATCTGCAGTCTCTATCCTCCGCCGCGTTGCGGGAGTCGTTCAAGGCGCCGATTGCGGCCGGCGAACGCACGCGTAAGGAGGCCTTGAGTATTATCTTCGAAGGCGGAACCAAAAAGAAATAGCGAGTTTTTGTTAATAGCCCTGGCCGATTAAATCTCATCGGCAGGCCCTATCGCATCCCTGAAAGGGCCTAGCGAAAACTCTGGCACCCAAGCGGGTGACCGCCAAGAGAAATCCTAGAACGCAAGAATACTCATGCTGAATTGAGATTCGAGCATAAGCCAAGCAGTCGGTAGCGGCGCCTGCCCCGCATGAGGGCTCTGGAGTTTGGACATTGCCATAGCCCCGCGCAATTCTTTCGTCCTTACCACTTCGAGCGGACGTCCCGCCATAACGCAAAGCCGGTTCGCGTAGCTCTGAAGGAGCGTGCTATAATAGCCAGGGGCAAGCGCAGCGCCGCCCCTGGTTCGTAACATGAGCGAAGCTATGCGCCCTGAAAGGGCGCGCTACCCTTCTGCTTGATGAATACAGATGGAAGACAACGACGGCGGCATAGGACTTCGCCCCCATGTAGTGCGCCCTTTCAGGGCTTACGCGCTGGGGGGGGATTCTTTCCAGGGGCGGCGCTGCGCTTGCCCCTGGCTATTATAGCCCGCTCCTTCAGAGCTTTGGGCACAGACCGGCACACCCAAGGCGATACTAAATGTCCAAACTCCAGATCTCTTCAAAGGAGAGACTCAAATCAAACAACCCAATCCACAATCTCTCGCCAAGAATAATTTGAAAATAATTTCCGGTTTTCGGGAAGAAATTCGCCTAAATTTTTGTCTTCCTTATAGGAAGGGGTCAACATGCTACGACGATTTCGCCTGATTCGAGGCCGACCGGTGGCTCGGCAGGAGCCGCCCCTTACGGAATCGGTGACGCTCCCTAGGCCATTTGAGGAAGCACTGCTGGGCCATCTGGACCGCCTGTTCGCCTTGGCTTTGCGACTGGTGGGCGGGCAGCGCGAGGTGGCCGAAGATTTAGTGCAGGAGACCTGTCTGCACGCCTTCAGAAATTATGAACAACTTCGTTCCCCAGCCAACCTTCATGCCTGGTTTTTTCGGATTCTGGTCCGTACGCACATCAATGCCTTTCACCGGCAAAGGCGTGAGCCGCCGATTGTGGATGTCGAGTTAAGCGACGCATGGCTGGAGGGCGCCAGTGTGACGTTGGCCCCCGCCACGCCGGAAGAACATCTGTTCGGGCAACTCCTCGACGTCGAAGTTCAACAAGCCTTGGATACGCTGCCGGTGGAGTTTCGCGCCGTCGTTTGGTTGGCCGACGTCGAAGAGCTGAGTTACAAAGAAATCGCCGAGATTCTCCAGTGCTCCCCGGGCACCGTGGCCTCGCGGCGCTACCGCGGACATCACTTGTTGCGCGAACGCCTACGGGAGTATGCACGGGGACGGGGTTGGTAGTAAGGGTCGATCCTTGAGGTCGTCCCTGAGGAGTAAGTCATGCAGTGCGGTGCTGCGAGAAAACACCTCTATGGCTGGGAAGCGCCGAGTTATGCGGAAGAATCCCGCCTCGTCCCGGCCGAAGTGGCAGAAGCCCGGGCGCATGTGGCGGGTTGTGCGGCCTGCCAAGAGTTCTTTGCCGCCGAGCGACGATTGACGGATTTTGTGCGGGCCCGCGCGCCACAAGAAAAAGCTTCGGCAACCTTGCGCCAGCGGGTGCTCGCCCGGATCGCCGAGGCGCGCCGGCCCGCCACGAGCATGCCATACGGACTCGGCCAGTTGCGCCGCCGGAATTGGATGCTGGCGATGATCGGTTCCCTGGTGGTCTCCGTCATGCTGGGTGGGGTTTGGCTCAGTCAACGACCCGCGCGCATTACGCCACAACAGTTGGTCACGATCCTGGTAGAAGATCACGCGCGTACTTCGCCGAACCGGGCCGAGTTTACTTCTTCCGACCGCGAGGCTGTGCAGAAATGGTTTGGTGAGCGGGTGGATTTCGCCTTACGGCTGCCCCCGTCGTTCGATCCTCAATTGATCGGAGGGCGGCTATGTTCGTTGAAAGGCCAGCCTGCCGCGCTGGTCTTCTATCAGCAGCCACAGAGCCGTATATCGCTCTTCGTCCTGGATGGGAGCGATCTTAAGCTCCCGGAGGATCGGCTTACAGTAATCGACAGCAAGCGTTGCCTGCTGGATGCCCGTAAGGGCTACAGCGTAGTGCTGTGGAAGGAACGCGGGCTGCTCTACAGCCTGGTCTCCGAGGCCCCTAGCGCCGACCTGCTGCACCTGGCGGAAAAATTCTAACCGATAGGAGCATGGCATGGTTCGAGCCGCACTCAAAAACCCCTATGCCGTTATCGTGATGGCGCTCGGCGTCGTTATTATCGGCTTAACGGTGATCGGCCGCATTCCCACGGATATTTTGCCGATCTTCAAGACCGCGGCCGTGCAGATCCTGACGTTTTATCCGGGCATGCCCGCCGATATCGTCGAGCGCGATATGACGAACCGCCTTGAGCGCTGGACCTCCCAGGCCAACGGCATCGCCCGACAAGAGTCCAAATCCATCACGGGCGTCTCTATCGTCAAAGACTACTTCCGGCCGGACATCGATCTCAACACGGCCATGTCCCAAGTCGCGGCGCTGGCGATATCGGACCTGTATTACCTGCCGCCGGGCACGATCCCTCCCATGGTGATGCCGTTCGACCCCACCGCCACCCTTCCGCTGGCGCTGCTCAGCGTGTCCAGCGACCTTATGGATGAAAAGCAACTCTACGATGTGGCTTACTTCTCGATTCGCAATCAACTGAGCGGCCTATCGGGCGTTATTGCGCCGGCCGTTTACGGCGGCAAGCTGCGCCGGATTCTAGTTTATCTGGACCCCGACCGTTTGCGCGGTCAGAACCTCTCGCCGATGGATGTGGTGAAGTCGCTGCGCAATTCCAATGTCTTCATCCCGACCGGCAACGCCAAGATTGGCCCGATCGATTATCAGATCAACGCCAACGGCATGGTGGGGCGCGTGGAGGAGATCAACGATTTCCCGATCAAGATTGAAAACGGCGCCCCGGTTTTTATAAAAGACGTAGGCGTAGTGAAGGACGCCTTCGCCATTCAAACCAACATCGTTCATGTGGATGGCAAGCGGCAGGTCTACATACCGATCTATCGCCAACCCGGAGCCAATACCATACAGGCGGTCGAAGGGGTCAAAGCGGCCATCCCCCGCATCGCCGCACGC
>JACOSC010000316.1 GCA_016179055.1 Acidobacteriota bacterium | reverse complement strand
CCGGTCCTGCGGTCCGCCCATCTCGATAAGTGGGCGCCACCGATCTCGTGGTTGGGAAACAGAAAGTTAAAGTTCGAGTGGGGAGGTTCCGTTTAATCCTTAATTCTGAGACTTAGGCTTCAGCGAAAATCACTGATAATAAGATTACCAAGTCCTATTTCGAAACCTACCATGGCAAAGTGTCGCAATTAGGTTACGCCAAGACCGCCAAATGTTATGATTGCCATGGCGCTCATGATATCTTAAAAGTGACGGATCCGCGTTCGCATTTGAGCCGGGAAAATGTTGTGACAACGTGTCAGAAATGCCATCCCAGCGCCACGCGCAAATTTGCCGGCTACCTGACGCACGCCACTCATCACGACCCGGACAAGTATCCGATTTTGTTTTATGTTTTCTGGAGCATGACCAGTTTAGTCATTGGCACCTTTTTCTTCAGCGGCATGCACACGTTGCTATGGCTGCCACGCGCCTGGCAAATGCGGAAGCTGCACAAAAAAGCAGAGGAAGCGGATCCGAATGAAAAACAATATCAACGATTCACCCGGCTCAATCGCATTCTCCATATTGTTATGATTGTCAGTTTCATTACGTTGACGTTGACCGGCATGACGTTGAAATTTTCGTACACTGCGTGGGCTGCAGTACTTTCACGCTTGTTTGGCGGCTTTGAAGTGGCCGGCTATGTCCATCGCTTTGCAGCTCTGATGATGACGGGAATATTTGTAACGCACATTGTGGATTTGTTCCGCCGGAAGAAAAAAGACTATGGCTCCTGGTGGGCCATGCTGACAAGTGCCGATACGATGCTTCCGACAAAAAAGGATTGGCACGATGTTGTCGGTTCCATAAAATGGTTTGTGAATAAAGGACCGCGCCCGCAGTATGGACGATGGACCTATTGGGAGAAGTTCGATTACTTCGCCGTGTTTTGGGGCGTGTTCATCATCGGCTCAACCGGAATGACACTGTGGTTTCCAGAATTATTCACACGTTTCTTGCCGGGATGGTTTATCAATGTGGCTACCATTGTACACAGCGATGAAGCATTGCTGGCAACCGGATTTATTTTTACGGTTCACTTTTTCAATACTCATTTACGACCGGAAAAATTTCCAATGGATATTGTGGTCTTCACCGGACGTATGTCGGTTGAAGAATTGCAGCGCGATAAACCGGCAGAGTACGCAGCATTGATCAATAGCGGCCAGCTTGAAAAATATTTGGTCGAGCCTTATCCGCCGATTGTAATTAAAGCCATTCGTCTTTTTGGCTGGACGGCCGTTATTATCGGCATCAGTGTGGTCATATGGATCATCTATGCTATGTTATTCACGTATAGATAATTTGGAAAGTTGGACGGCAAGGCAAATTCCCGCGGCCGGCGGGCTCGTCGGCTAACCTGAGTTTCGAAATCTTAGCTTCTCACGGCCGAGAAAAAATGATTTCCGTGGAGGAAAACTATGCCGACGCATTCTTGGAGAACCTTGACACTGATCATGCTTGTTGTAATAGGAATCGCGGAGCCGACCGTGTTGGGCGGCGGCGAGCCCTTACCCTATCCCGTGCGCACGGCCTACCGAATCAAAGGCCTACAGCCCGACTTCTGGCCAATCGCCGACGAAATCTCCGGCAACAATAGCGGCGGTGTGGCTATGAACCTGGTTTGGGCCGCTTGGGAGCCGGTCGTGAAAGAACCGCCGTGCGACACCATCATTGAAGAAACCTATGACAACCGATGCTTCCGCATCGATGCCGCAGTGGACAACGCCATTCGGGAGTGGTCGGCGCGCGGCTTGGTGGTCACGGGCATTGTTTATGGAACGCCGGCGTGGGCGCGTGTCGGTCGCAGTTGCTCGCAGCCTCCCGGGTATGAGATTTTCTGTGCGCCGGATGACGCCGCCGATTACGGACGCTTTGCCGGTATGCTGGCTCGCCGTTACAGTGGCTTGCAGGGGAACGGTCGAGTGGCCGATTTTGTGATACACAACGAGGTAAACGCCAATTTGTGGTTTAACGTTGGCTGCGGGCGCGGCGTCCCCTGCGATACGGAATACTGGATCGATACCTACACGGATAATTACGCGGCCGCCTATGATGCCGTGATGGCGGAGCAGCCATTCGCCAAAGTGCTGGTCTCCCTAGATCACCACTTTGGCACGGCTTTCGATCGCCCTGACGCGGCCAATCCCTTGTTATCCGGTATGACGCTGCTGAGCGGGGTGGCCGCGCGCGTTGGAGATCGCTCGTGGCGCGTCGCTTATCACCCTTACCCGCCGGACCTGCTCTCTCCGCAATTTTCCCCCGATGATCTGCCGCGAGTAACCTATGGCAATATCGGCGTGCTGGTGGGCTGGCTGCGCAAGAGCTTTCCCGCCACGCCCTCGGCTTGGCAAGTCCAGCTCACGGAAAGTGGGATAAATTCGGTGGCCCCGCGTTCCTCGCTCGAGCGGCAAGCGGCTGCGGTTTGCGACACATTTCGGAATGTGTTGGGCACGCCGGGCATCGAGAATTATATTTATCATCGTATGAAAGACCATCCGGATGAGTTGGCGGCCGGCCTCGGCCTTGGCTTGCGTGACGTGGATGGCCGGGCCAAGCCGGCTTGGGCCGTTTGGGCGCTGGCCAATCGCATCGACTTGCAGCCGCCTCAGTTATCGTGTGGGTTTGAAGACCTGCCTTACACCAGATTGCAGCGCGGGTATAATCCGTCCCGCGGTCATTGGGTGTCATCAAGACGATTGCCGGCCGGATTTACGCCGGAGGCCTCGGGGTGGCGATTATTCCGCGACGAAGTGCCGGGAACCAATTTGCTTTATGAGTGCGCGGCGGGCGGCCACAATTTTCTGACCAAGGAAGTAGGGTGCGAAAATCAACAGCCCATGGGCCCGGTTGGATATATATACACTACACCGGTGGCCGGAACGATCGCCCTACGTCGCTGCCGAATTGGCGAAGGCCGCGACCACTTCGCGACGACCCATCCCACCTGTGAAGGACAGATCGACGAAGGTATCTTGGGCTATGTGATTCCCTAGCCGAGCAATGTGGCCTACTGTTTTGGCCGCGCGACGGCCACTGTCATTCCAGCGACGAAACGTGGTGACCGGCTCCGTAGTATTTGATGGTTTTTTGTGTCTGCCTCTTTGGCTTGCGCGCAAACCGTGCCGTGAACTATAGCTCTATCGGCCGGCCATGGCGCTGGTTCAATGACTCGATCGTATCGACCTTAGAAGTTCCTAACTCGGACGAGCCGGAACCAAACAGGTTAAAAGTTGTAGACTCTCAGTAAATCGCGGTACACGATTGGGGACGGGTCCGCAGGGTCGTTACTTAATAGCCCCACTTATTCGCTTTGTCCTTAACTAGATTATAGCGACGACCCGAAGGCTGTTTAAACCGGCCGCGTAGCGGCCCGTTGACGGTAGCTGTGTCCTTTAACGCTTTTGCTGATATAATTAGTTGACCCGGTACCCACGGGCAAGCATCGCCGGGCTTATAGGCCGCCGAAAGGCAGATGATTTATCCCGAAGGGGTCTCTATAGTTTGCACGATTCCGTCACCACGTGGGCGGCCCCCTATCGATCTATCGAGTCTGGACACGGGCCTATGTCACCATTTATGGGACGGCGAAGACATCTGCGAGGTCAATGGTCTGTTTCCCGTAGGCAGATCTCGTCTCCGCAGTCGCTGGGCGACCTTTGTCCACGACCATGGAGAAGGTCCAAACTCAAGCATGAGCATCAGCGCGATCGAAAAGAATGTTCAAACAGGAGTTTTCTTGCGGTGAACACCCCTTATCCGCATGCCTTGGAATCCTCTACACGGTTCCAATTTGGCAAGAACTGGCAACGGTTTCTTTCCGTGATGAACGAGGACCGGATCGCGGAAGCGGGGCGCTCGCTCAAAACTATGCTGGGTATCGAAACGTTGGCGGGAAAAAGCTTTCTTGACATAGGCTCCGGGAGTGGATTGTTTTCGCTGGCGGCCATGCGTCTGGGCGCCACGCGCGTCCATTCTTTCGATTATGATCCGCAAAGTGTGGCTTGCGTGTTGGAACTTAAACATCGATACTTCCATCAGCGCGCCGAATGGACCATTGAACAGGGGTCCGTTCTGGACACGGATTATCTAAGATCGTTGGGGACCTTTGACATAGTGTACTCCTGGGGCGTACTGCACCACACCGGCGCGATGTGGCAAGCTTTGGAAAACGTTTTGCTGCCGCTCGCCAAGGGCGGCACTCTGTTTATTGCCATCTATAATTATCAATACGGACTAAGCGCCTATTGGACGCGGATTAAGCGGCTTTACAATCGCAGCGCCTTGACCCGCCTGGCCATACTGTGTTTTCATTGGCCCTATTTATTTGGGTTGCGTTTTGTAGTTCGTGCGCTGAAAGGCGCATGGCATTACGAGCGCGGGATGTCTCTATGGCATGATATGATCGACTGGCTCGGCGGTTATCCCTTCGAAGTGGCCAAGCCTGAGGCCGTTTTCGATTTTTACCATCTACGCGGACTGACCCTGCTCAGGCAGAAAACATGCGGCGGTCGGCATGGTTGTAATGAATACGTAATCCGTAAACCGGCATGAGTTTTAACTGGAACTTTCCTGAACAGTACTCCGGTGAAATAGAACCAGAATCGGTAGCGACCGAGTAAGACCGGCCTCGGCCATCCGCCCGCTACTGTAACCGGCTCGGTTTTCCTGCGTTGTGGTACTCCCCAAAAAGGCATAAACAACGCCTCTGAAATTTCGGATTGTAAAGTAATTAAACTTGTCCCGCTGTTGTAATTCGAGGTGGTACCTCATTAAAGGGCTATCAGATATTGCTACGAGTTAAGCCGGTGGTGAGATGATTAAGATCGTGCATTTGATCACCGACCTCGCGGTCGGTGGCGCGGAGATGATGCTCTACAAGCTGCTGCGCGGCATGGAGCGGCGGCGTTTCCAAAATGTGGTGGTGTCGATGGCCAGCGGTGGCAGCTTAGCCGATAAGATCACAGCGCTGGATATTCCGGTGTACAGCTTGGACCTACGGCGCGGCGCGCCCAACCCGGCGGCCTTATGGCGTTTGCGACGGGTGCTCCGCCAAGTTAAACCACACGTTTTGCAAACCTGGCTTTATCACGCGGATCTCTTGGGCTTGGTTGCTGGAAAATGGGCGGGCGTGCCCGCCCTGGCGTGGAATGTTCGGTGCTCCGAAATGGACTTACGCCGGTATTCACGTCTTACCAGTTATGTTGTACGTATCTTGTCTCGTCTTTCTGCTTTGCCGGATGTTGTCATGGTTAACTCGGAAGCAGGAAGACGATTTCACGAAGCCTTGGGATATCATCCTCGCTGCTGGCAGCTTATTCCTAATGGATTTGACCTCGAGCAATTTCGTCCCGATGCGGCCGCCCGAATCTCATTTCGACGCGAGATCGGCATCCCCGAAGAGAGTTTGCTGATCGGTCTGCTGGCGCGCTTTGATCCGATGAAAGATCATGACAATTTTCTGAAGGCTGCCGGGCTATTACGGAAGCGGCAGCCCGATGTCCATTTTGTCATGGCCGGTCGCGGCGTCGATTTAAATAATTCTATTTTGAATAGGTCTATACGCGATCAGGCATTGGAGGGACGTGTTCATCGACTTGGCGAACGCAGCGATGTGGCCACAATCTTGGCAGCCATGGACATCACGACATCGACTTCTTACGGCGAGGGTTTTCCCAACGTCATTGGAGAAGCCATGGCCTGCGGGGTTCCATGTGTAGTAACCGATACCGGCGATTGCGCGCAAATCGTGGCGGATAGTGGGCGAGTAGTTCCGCCTAAGCAACCGCAGGCCTTTGTTGCAGCGTGGAACGAACTGATCGAGATGGGGCCGAGCGGAAGAAATGCGCTGGGTCAGCGTGCACGGCGCCGCATTGAGGAACACTTCAATCTACCGGTCATTGTGTCAAAGTACGAGGCCGTCTACTCCAGCCTTTTCACGCAATAGGGCGGATAATACGATCAGTACTTTCTCGTATCGTAAGCATGTGAGTTGGTTTGTCGAGACAATTTTTTGTCGAAAGGCTGGGCGCAGAGCTCTCTTGTGCCACGATCGATGCTACTATCGTCGTAGGCTTATCATCGATCATCGTAGTCTGTGCGTCAGCCACATTAAGCGGCTAAAGGTAGTTCCGCTGTTTGGCTACGTGGTCAAAGGCGGGCGGGGTAAGGGGTAGAAAAAGAAAAGCTCCATCGGTGAGGATGGAGCTTTTTTTTAATTCCGGCAACGACCTACTTTCCCACACCGTGACCAGTGCAGTATCATCGGCCCTGGAGGGCTTAACTTCCGTGTTCGGGATGGGAACGGGTGTGACCCCTCCGG
>JACOSC010000315.1 GCA_016179055.1 Acidobacteriota bacterium | reverse complement strand
TTCAGCTTCTATCGCTTCACCTCGCAACCTTTCCTTTCCTTGAGTTGGCTCAAGTTCAGGATACGGGTGGTTGACTAGACCTTACCCGGAGGGCTTCGCACCCTCTGGACCGAAGGCCATTTCCAGGTCTCCGGCTATTACATCTCGCTCCTTCGGAGCTTTGGATTGTATGCGGTATCCCACTCCCTACAAATATCCAAACTCCAGGACCCCGCAGGACTGGAGTTTGGCATCAGCTCGTTTCTTATGATCGAACTTCAGTTGTTTCTCGAATTCATTGGTTGAGCGATGAGTCGTATGCTATACTCAGCCCGTTCTTGGAAGTGCATCAAAGGCTGAAAAGGGTCACCGGCGCGTGCGGACCCATAAAGGGGAGGCTAAGCTTATGAAGAACACTGGAATCATCCGGCGGCAGGCCGGCCTGGCGGGCCTGGTAGTGCTGCTGGGAGGGTTGTGGAGCGGCCCGGCGTTGGCCGGGGCGGACTGTCTGGAAGAGCCGTGGGCGGAGGTGGGACGGTTCGGCTATGGCGACATAAGGCAACTGACCTACAGCCCAGACGGGGTGCGAGTGGCGGTGGCCGGCAGTGGGGGCGTGACGATCTGGAATACTGAGAAGGAGACGGTCGAACAGGTCTTGAAGTGGCACACGGGCTACGCGCTTTCTGTGGCGTGGTCGCCCGACGGCACGCAACTGGCCAGTGGGTCCTGGGATCAGACGGTGAGGGTGTGGGCGGCCGAGGACGGCCGGCTCGTGAGTGCGCTGATCGGGCACACGAGTTCGGTGAGGTCCGTGGCGTGGTGGCCGTATGGGCGTTATCTGGCCTCCGGCGGTTACGAGGGCGTCATACGGCTCTGGGGGCCGGCGCCCTGATGGCTCGTTCCGGCGGCGACGCGCTCGCCAGCGCCGGTCCCTCAGCCTGCGATCGAAGGCCACAATCAACCACTACCGACTGAAAGTCGGTAGTGTGCTATTGCGAATGAAAGTCGCGGTTCCGACTGAAGTCGTCTGAAAGTAACACGCAGAAGAGCGTGCTCAAAGGTGACGACTGAAACTCGCAATAGCCCCGCTGGGGCTAACCAATGGATACATGGTTTCGATACATGTCAAGAATATAACCTGCTGAAAGGTAATGCCTCAGTTATTGGGGGCAATGCAAAGTGGCACGGGCGTCCCGCCCGTGTCCGGCCTGACCAGACTGCACGGGCGAGACGCCCGCGCCCCTCATAACTGAGGCATTACGCTGAAAGCGGTTCCGCCTAAAGGCGAAGATTTTAGACCGGGCGTGAGACTAATGAACCAGCCGGCGCCATGCAACCAAGAAAGAATCAGCGGCTTACTGCTTCACCCGACCTCCCTACCCGGGCGATTTGGAATCGGCGAATTGGGACCGCCCGCTTTTCGTTTTGTCGACTTCCTGGCCGTGGCCGGCCAGCGTTGCTGGCAAATCCTTCCCCTCGGACCCGCCGGTTACGGTGACTCCCCCTACCAGTGCTTTTCCAGTATGGCGGGTAATCCATTACTGATAAGCCTGTATAACCTCGCGGAGGAAGGCTGGCTTGATCGCGCCTGGTTGGAACAGCCGCCGGTGTTTTCCGACACTGAGGTGAACTACGGCCAAGTCATTGCTTACAAATCCCATCTTTTGAAAATGGCGGCCGACGCGTTTTTCCGTCGGGCCACGATCGCGGAGCGTAGCGAGTTCGAAGCCTTCTGTGATGAAAAGCGATCTTGGCTGCCGGACTTCGCTGAGTTTATGGCGCGCAAAGAGGCCAACGGTAGCGGGGCGTGGACGGAATGGCAGCCCTGCGCACAGCCGCATGAGACGGCCGTGCAGAGCTATCTCTTCATGCAATACCAATTTTTCCAGCAATGGCGGGCTTTGAAAACGTACTGCGCCGGAAAAGGTATCGAAATCATCGGCGATATTCCGATCTTTGCCGCGCATGACAGCGCCGATGTCTGGAGCCATCCGGAGTTTTTCGATTTGAAGGCCGATGGTCGCCCGAGAAAAATCGCCGGTGTGCCGCCCGATTATTTCAGCGCGACCGGCCAATGCTGGGGCAATCCGCTTTACCGCTGGGACGTGATGGCTGATACCGGCTATTCCTGGTGGATTGATCGCGTGCGGGCGACGCTGGAGATGGTCGACTGGATCCGCCTGGATCATTTCCGCGGATTTGACCAGTATTACGAAATCCACGGCGGCGCCACGACGGCCGTGCACGGCCAATGGCGGCAAGGACCCGGCGACGCTTTCTTCGCCGCCTTGAAGTCGGCGCTGGGCCGCTTGCCTTTGATTGCCGAGGATCTTGGCGTCATCACTCCGGAGGTTGAGGCCTTACGGAATCGCTGGGGCTTTCCCGGCATGCGCATACTGCAATTCGCCTTTGGCCAAGATCCGCAGGCCGATTCCTTTAAGCCGCACAATCACGCAAGAAACTGTGTCGTGTATACCGGCACTCACGACAACGACACGGTGGTCGGTTGGTTTACCGGCGCCGGCACGGAAGACAGCACGCGCACGCCCGCTGACGTTAAGGCCGAACGCCTACTGGCGTTGCGCTATCTCGGTAGCGACGGGCGCGCCATTCATTGGGACTTCATACGGGCGGCGATGGCCTCGGTCGCCGATAGGGCCATCATTCCGCTCCAAGATCTTTTGGGACTCGGCGCTGAGGCTCGCATGAATTTGCCGGGCCGCTCCGGCCACTTCTGGCGCTGGCGTTGCGAAGAACGGTTGTTGACCGATCGGCTTGCCGAACAATTGCGACAGTTGACCGCCCTCTACGGCCGTTGCCCACCCATACAGGACTCGGGAGGAAAGCGTTGATCATGAAGTTCGCCTGGCTTACCCTAATCTGGTTACTTTCGGTCGGCTGGCCGTACGCGCAGCCGCCGGCGGTCACTAAAGTCGAGCCGCCCTCCTGGTGGCGCGAGCATTCCATTAACCCTGTGAGAGTCCTTATACGCGGCCAGCATTTGCAAGGCGCCGCCCTTACCGTCCCTGTGGGTTTGTCGATAGCCGGCACTACGGTCAACCCGCAAGGGACTTATATATTCGCGGATATGACTATTCATCGCGACACGCCCATCGGACCTACTTCCTTACGTATCGCAACCGCCGGGGGAGAGACATCGGCGCTCTTTGAAATTCTTCCGCCACTTGCGCGCGCCGGTCGTTTTCAGGGGCTGACGGAAGACGATGCTATTTACTTGATCATGGTGGATCGCTTCGCTGACGGCGACCCGCGTAATGACAATCCAGAAATCTCGCCGGGCCTGTGCGATCGCGCCAAACCACGTTACTATCATGGCGGCGACTTCCAGGGAATTATCGATCATCTCCCTTATTTAAAAGACCTGGGCATCACGGCAATCTGGTTAACGCCGATTTACGATAACGTCAATCATGTAAACCCGCCTACGCGTTACGACAGCGTCGCGGGGGTGGACTACCACGGCTATGGCGCGGTTGATTACTACGCCGTCGAAGAGCATTTCGGGACTCTGACGAAGTACCGTGAGCTGGTCGACGCCGCGCATCGTATAGGGATTAAGGTGATTCAAGATCAGGTGGCCAATCACACTGGCCCCTTTCATCCTTGGGTCGAGGACTCGCCGACGCCGACTTGGTTCCACGGCACGAAAGCCCATCATTTGAATAACAACTGGCAGACGTGGACGCTCATGGATCCTTATGCCTCCGCCGCGTTGCGCCGCCCGGTGCTCGAAGGCTGGTTCATCAATATCCTTCCGGATTTAAACCAAGAGGATTCCGAAGTTGCCCGCTATCTCATTCAGAATTCCTTGTGGTGGGTCGGGATTTCCGGCGAAGATGCCATTCGGCAAGATACACTACCTTATGTGCCTCGGCGCTTCTGGCGTGACTGGACGGCGGCGCTGGCTCGCGAATTTCCGAACGTTACCGTGATCGGAGAGGTGCTGAACAAATCCGTCCCATTGGTATCCTTCTTCCAGAAAGGACGAACGCAGCACGACGGAATCGATACCGGCATACATACCGTTTTTGATTATCCGCTTTTCTTCGCGATGCGTCGCGTGTTTGGTCAGGGCAAGCCCATGACTGAATTGCCGGAGCTACTGGCGATGGACTATCTGTATCCATCGCCTCACAGGTTGGTCACCCTCATTGGGTCCCACGACGTCAAACGCTTTCTGAACGAGGAGCAAGCTTCGCCGGTTCGCTTACGTATGGCATTTACCGCCTTGCTGACGCTGCGCGGAATTCCGCAACTCTACTACGGGGACGAAATTGGCCTGCGCGGCGAAAGGGATCCGGATAATCGGCGAGACTTTCCCGGAGGGTTTCCCGGCGACCGTCGCAACGCCTTCACGAAGGTGGGCCTTCTTCCCGACGAGCAGATCGTGTACGGCCAGGTCAAGACGCTGTTGGGCTTGCGCCGGGAAATCCCGGCTTTGCGGCGCGGGGCGCTGGTGACGTTAGCCGCCGGCGATCATTCTTTGGTCTATGCGCGAACCACGCCCACTCAGGCGGTCTTGATCGCTTTTAATAATGCGGCACAACCGTTAACGCTGGAGGTCGATGTTCAAGCGCTTCCGTGGCAAAACTCCGCAAAGTTAGTCGACCGACTGGCGGACCAATTACGAACCGTGGTAACGAACGGCAAGGTAACTCTACGCATTCCGGCCTTCTCTTCGGCCGTTTTCGCGCCGGAATAGCGCCGCTCGCCGGCGCTGGATTGGGTAAGCACAGGCGTCAGTATTTCTCGTATAGAATCATAAGGTGGAAAGGGGGTGTGCGTCAAAAATATAGGTAGGAATGGACAAGAGATAGGGTTTTTCCGAGCCTCTGAAGGCTGAAAAGCATTCCGAATAAATCTTACCACAATGGCACAAAGGCACTAAGCTCACAAAAACATTTTGTGTCTTCGTGTCTTTGTGGTTAGCGGAAAGGAGAAGATTTATGCGTAACCTCAAATGGATTTTTCTAATGGGATTGATATTTACAAGCATGGCCATCGCCGCCTTGGCCGATTCGGTGTGGATCGGCAGAGATAGCGGAGCCACTCAATGTGGCTGCACCGAGGGACGTAGCTTGGAGCAAGATCAAAAAGAATTGTTGGATTTAGGGATTGAGTCGACGACCGGCTGCAGTGGCCGTTTAATCGGGATCGTATACTGTGATGCCTGCTGTGTTTGCTCGGCGGGTGTTTACAACTTTTTCCTTATTGATGAGGCGGACCTGCCCGTGGCCGCCGAGGCCGGATGGGGCGCTGTCCGCGAGACCGCTCCCTGTCAATAAGGTGTCCCGACGGCGGTTGACGAGCTCGCCGCTGGCCACGAAAATTGCGACGCACGATCCTCGGGGGGGGTGCCGGTTGACCTACTTGCCGGCTAAGGAACCGTAGGTTACGGGCAGCCATGCCACACCATAGTTGTAATTGGCGATTGGTCGTCGGCGCGATCGACCTGCGAATCTCCCGTGTTGATATTGATGTCGGATGTGGCACGCCGTCCGCAGAGAAATATGGCGCTCGCCGGAGAGCCGTAGACGTCATTGCCGTAGAGATGCAAAGGATTCTCGGCGGTTCCGGCGCCATCCACATTGATTCCTTGTCGGGCATTGACTACGAGATTGTCGGTCACGGTCCCGCCAATAATATTCCGCGAAAGATACCAGGCATGGGGGCCCAGGTTCATGCCGAAATGGCAATTCTGATCACCGCAATCCACGATATTTTGGCTGACGACTGCGCCGGAAAAATCGCCCGGCGTGCTGCCGTTGAAATTATCCAGCATGAGACCGCCGAAGGCGAGCTGCCGTTCGTGGGCAATCGTGTTGCCGTTATAAATGGCCTCTCGTCCACCGCCGGAAATAAAATCAATGTCGCTGTTATCCATGAATAGATTGGACATAACCACGGCAGAATCCGACCAGTGAATAGTCAAACCATCCGACCACATGTTCCGCACGGCGTTCTCTCCGTTGTCCCGAAATACATTATTGCGGATGTTGGCCGAGTGACCTGAGTACTCCAAACCGGTTCCGCACAAGGCATTCTTCGAAACGCTATAGCTGACTTCGCAAGCGCGGCAATTATGTATAGAAGCATTGAAGCCAAAACCATTGCTTCCCGCCGCGCACTGATTGGCCGCCGCCGAGCTTAACCGCGCGGCGCGGTTGCCATCCAGGATCAGGTGATCAAGTTTGACCCTTGCCATTTCACGGCAGGCGCGCGTCGAGGGATCTTCATCGCAACCGCGCAGGAAGCCGGCAACCTCAAAAAGATCGGGCGCCGCCTGCAGCGCCGCGCAGTTCACCTCCGGCGTTTCGCAATTGCCATCGATATTGGCGGTGCCTGCGGTGCGCAGCGTGATTGCTTTTCTGATCTTCACCTGCCGATCCATCCGATAGAGGCCTACAGGGATCTCAAGAACGCCGTCTGCCTCCGTGCGATCTATGCAGGTTTGCAGCGCTGCTCCGGCCGGCTCCAACCCGCCCGCGTCGGCCGTGACGCCCTCACATAAAGTAACCACGTTCGACTCGCCTGCGGGTGAGGCTGACGAAGCGCGGCCGGCCGCATAGAGCATTAAAGTGAGGACCGCTAAAAATATCTTAAATGAGTGACTGCTTGCCATGAGTGCTACCTCCCGGTTATTCTGAATTCCGTATAGCCATTGCTTTGCACTCGCAATAGCCTGCGAAGCTTCTACAGGGTATGGGCGCGCCGGTTGGCGCTCGTCTGTTGGTATGGTTGAGCGCATAAAATCGCTGACCTTACGAATTAGGATCCGCGATGTCCGTTCCCTTGGTAGGAAAAGCCCGCACTCGCCGCTGATTCCGCATCTATCGACGTGTTCAACCCGCGGACTATGGGGCTAGTCTAGCCTGGAGCTTCAGAAAATGCAACCAAAATGACTAAGCTCTTCTGAAGTTCGAACAAGAAACGCGCGGATGCCAAATCCAGTCCCGCCGGGTTCTGGAGTTTGGACATTTGTAGTGAGTGGGGTATCGCTTACAATCCAAAGCTCCGAAGGAGCGAGCTTATAATAGCCAGGGGCAAGCGCAGCGCAGCCCCTGGAAAGCAAGCGTCCCCAGCACACCAGCCCTGTAAGGGCGCACTAATGGAAATCAATTCCTAGCCGCCGTCGATTTCTTCCATATGTATTCAATGAGCAGAAGGGTATCGCGCCCTTTCAGGGCTTATAACTAAAATAATCGTAACTACTCAGCCAGTGCCTTTAGCTCCGTAGGAGCGACTAGTTTATAGCAAGAATCCATGCGTGAGTTCGAACAAGCCCCGTAGGGGCGGCCTGCGTAAGGTTGATTTCGTCGACGAACGCGTCCGCACAGGTCGCTCCTACGGAGCTTTAGGACCTACCATAGGAATTGCTACTATAAACAGGCCACCCCTACGGCAGACTTTTCGGAGGGGCTATTAATTAGATAAACTTCATGCGCCTGTCTCACAATCGTCCGGGAGTTGTGCCAGAATTTGTCTATTTAATTATGGCACATAATTTCTAACCCCCGCTTACGGGC
>JACOSC010000310.1 GCA_016179055.1 Acidobacteriota bacterium | reverse complement strand
CTTCATTGAGTAGCCCGCCTGCGGGGGCTACTCAATGAAGTGGATCTTAGGTTAACGCCTATGCCCCCTGGCCCCCTCTCCCCGCCTGGCGGGGAGAGGGGGTTGGGGGAGTGGGGCGTCGCCGGAGTAGGCTGGGCCTGAGTCTCCCCCAGCTTCCGCTGGGGGTCTCTTGTGTGGTTTCAGTGAACCCCGTGAACAGTTACCTATTGAGTTTATCATTACACCTTGTGATCTGGTAAAATCCCATTGGGTTGCGGTGGTGGGCATGCGTTTGGACGGCCCATACCCATCCTTATGTAAAATTCATCATTAGGCAGAGAATAGTACAGGACGAGTACATAGGCATAGAGATGACACAACTTACAACAAAAGCGGCAAGTAGAATCAAAAGCCCGAACAATCACGTTGCGTTATCAATCGTATCTGGAGCAATAACCCGCGTTGAGAAGTTGAATTGTGAGGCCGAAGCACGATGGGCAGACAAACTTCGGGTTGACAACTCGCTCACTCGCGCAATGGTGAGCTTTCAAGCCAATAAGGGCAAGGCCGTCTATCGTTGGTTCAAGTATAAAGAGGCTTTTTCTGCCGGTCTCGTTGAGCACTTGTTGAGAAGATACCGCATTGATAAGGGTACTGTGCTCGATCCGTTTTCAGGAAGTGGGACGGCTTTGTTTGCGGCAGGCGGTTTAGGGATGAAAGCCGAAGGCATCGAATTGCTCCCGATAGGCCAAATCGTTATTGCGACGAAGCAACTAATTGACTGGGAATTGAAGGATGCAGATGTAAAGCGTCTTGCCTTTTGGAGAGACGAACGTCCCTGGAAAAAGAGCAAGACTGCTAAGCCCATAAATGAACTCAGAATAACACGTGGCGCGTATCCGGCTGAAACGCTTGAGGCAATGGGACAATTTCTCGAAGTGTCAGAACAAGAGGGGCGGCGAGTAAAAGCCGTTCTGCTGTTTGCCTTGCTGTGCATTCTTGAGAGTATCAGTTACACGAGAAAGGACGGACAGTATTTGCGATGGGATTACCGCTCCGGCCGACGCCGAGGCAAAAAGATTTTTGACAAGGGCGAGATTCTGAGTTTTGACAGGGCCATCACAAAGAAACTTCACGAGATAGTTGCCGACTTACGCTCTGCTGATTTGCCCGAAGATTTGTTCTCCACAGCCCGTTCAAAGGCGGAGATAAAGTTGCACGGCGGTTCATGCCTGAATATCCTGCCGAAGCTCAAAACTGAGTCTTACGAGGGACTGATTACATCGCCACCATACTGCAATCGCTACGACTACACGCGTACTTATGCACTGGAACTCGCGCTCCTTGGTGTTGATGAGGAAGGATTGGCGAAACTCAGGCAGGAGATGTTGAGTTGCACGGTTGAAAACCGAGCAAAAGACCTACTAGCATTGAATCCGAATTGGGCAGCAGCCATCGTCGCTGCCGACCAACATCCGCTGCTACAAAGCATCCTTGCTTACTTGGATGCACAGAAAGAACTCGACTTGCTCAATAATAATGGAATCCCCCGTATGGTGCGCGGCTACTTCTACGAGATGGCCTGTGTCATTTTCGAGTCTGCACGTGTACTAAAGCAGCGAGCACCGCTCATCATGGTGAACGACAACGTGCGATATGCTGGCGCAAGCATCTCTGTGGACATCATCCTTTCGGAGATTGCCGAGCGCTTAGGTTTCAAGACAGAGCAGATTCTGGTGCTGCCAAATGGCAAAGGAAACAGTAGTCAGCAAATGGGCGTGCATGGGCGCGAGGCGTTGCGCAAATGCGTGTATGTCTGGCGAAGGGAATAACAAAGTGTCGAAACCGTATCTGCAACACCTCAAATCTAGGAAAAGCCTTGAGACAACCTATGAGGCTGTCCGCGCGGGTTTTGTCGCTCTTGCGTTGGAAAAGAATAGGCGTGCAACACCGTTTGTCGCGCAGGCTCGCGCATTGAAAACAGCGGCAAGCAACGCTCGGTCACCCAGAGACTTGCTCAATATTCCAGATATTCAACCTGCCCTGCTAACGGCAGCTGGAGTGTCAGACAAGGCGACCAACCACCTGCTGGACTCGGACAAGCGCGAGGCCGTTGACGGTCTCATCAAGAACTTCCTCGAACCCGCAAGTGTCAACTTCGTCGAGGAGCTTGTCTTCCGATTTTTGCTGACGCGCGGTGATACGCTTGGCGGTTCGATGCGGAACGTCGGTGGCTTCATGGCGCAGAAGAAGCTCACGCGAGCTATCATCGCCTACCTGAAACTTGCCGGATACCAGTGCCAGTGGCTTCACAGTGACACGAAAACTTGGGCTGAACTGCCGGAGGATGATGCCGACGTGGAATTATCGCTACATGGCCTCTGTTGGAACACGGGAAAAGGACCACGAACACTCCTCTATAACGTCACTGTTCCGTTGTTCCGAAACAATGTGGATTTGACGCTATTCAACTGTTCTGCCGAAGACCTGACGCGTGAAGTCATCGAAACGCCTTCAGCCTATATCGCTCTTGGCGAATTGAAAGGCGGCATTGACCCGGCGGGAGCGGATGAGCATTGGAAAACCGCTCGGACAGCGCTCAATCGGATTCACGAGGCATTTTCAAAGCGGAAACTCAAACCGCACACTTTCTTCATTGGAGCGGCCATTGAAACCAAGATGGCCACGGAGATCTGGGAAATGCTCAGGCGGGGCAGCTTGGAGAACGCCGCAAACCTTACTGACGAAGATCAAGTTACTTCTGTTTCACAGTGGCTTTGCACGCTTTGAGAGAAAAGAAAGAAAACACGATGCCTAACCAGTCGCTTCACCGGACGGCAATTCCGCTGCCCTCCATTGCCGATGGTGAGCCTGGTCATTACAGATATTGGTTGACGCATAGGTCACCATCTGATTGTATATTCCTCATCGATTAATTTGTGGTCGTGAGCATTGCGAAAAGATGCCGGCAACTCAGAATAACCAGCGGGCTTGGCATAAAGGTCCTGGAGAAAAACAGGGGCACGCAAACGTGGGGAAGGAAATAGTCTCAATATCGCGTAAGCTCCCAGTTGGATGCGTGACCAAAAGAAGGAGGGACGTCGTATGAAATGGTGGGGATGGGGCGCCGAGGATATCACCTTCGCGCTGGAAGGGCGAACGGAGCTGCTGAATTTGCTGGAAGAGTGTATCGGTCCGGTAGGCACGGAAAAAACGCCGCCCATTCCGCTTGATCAGATACGGCTGCCGGAGCCGGCCACGCCCGATGACCTGCCCTCAAAGTTCGAGTCGTTACTGGGCGCTGCACAGATCTCGACGGATAGGCTGGTGCGTCTGAAGCACTCGCTGGGAAGAAGCTATACGGATCTGCTACGTCTGCGGCAAGGTCAAATTGACCGCGCTCCGGACCTGGTCCTATTCCCACGGAGTCCAACCGATATTGAAACCGCTTTGCGTCTGGCGACGGAAAATCATGTTTCTGTGGTTCCGTTTGGCGGCGGGACCAGCGTGGTGGGAGGCGTGGAAGCTCTACGCGGCAACGCCGCCGCCGGCGCGATCACGCTTGATCTGGCCAACTTGAATCGCGTTATTGATGTCGACGAAAAGTCCGACGTTGCGATCATGCAGGCAGGGCTTTCCGGCCCGGCGCTGGAAGCCGCGCTGCGTGAAAAGGGGTACACGCTTCAGCACTTCCCGCAATCTTTCGAGTTCTCCACGTTGGGCGGTTGGATCGCCACACGGTCCGCCGGACAAGCCTCAACCAAGTACGGCAAAATTGAGGATATGGTTTTGGGGTTGAGTATGGTAACCCCGGTGGGATCCATCACGACGAAAGCGGCCCCGGCCGCCGCCAACGGCCCCAGCATGAATCAATGGCTGATCGGCTCGGAAGGCATATTCGGGATTATCACGGAGGCACAGCTTAAAGTTTACCGGATTCCGGCTACGCAGAATTACCGCGGACTCCTGTTCAAGACTCTGTATGACGGGTTGGCGGCCGTGCGCGCCATCGCCGCCGCCCAGATTCATCCGGCCGTGCTTAGGCTTTCCGACATGGAGGAAACCAAGCTCAGCATGGCGCTCAAGGGAAAACCGACGTCCTTCGCAGAATCGTTGAAGCAGGATTTGGGTTGGCGCTACTTGCAGAGAAAAGGCTATGGGTGGGGATGCCTGATGCTACTGGGCTTGGAGGGCCATGAAAAAGAGGTCGCCCATCAATGCCGGTCGGCTTTGGCCATTGCGCGGCGCTATGACGGTTTTGATCTGGGCCGCGGACCCGGTCGAAAATGGTTGAAGAGCCGTTTTGAATTGCCGTACCTGCGGGATGATTTGCTGGATCGACGCGTTCTCGTGGATACGCTTGAAACGGCCACCACTTGGCGAAACGTTCTGCCGCTGTATCACGCCCTAACCGATACGCTCACGCAAGTGATTGGCGCGGCGGGCCGGAAAGCTTTGGTGATGGCGCACATTTCGCATGTTTATTCCACCGGCGCGTCCTTGTACTTCACGTTCGCCTGCCGGCAATGCGCCGGCGCCGAGCTGGAGCAGTGGCGGCAGATCAAGCAAGCGGCTACCGATTGCATCATGGCTAACCACGGGGTCTTGAGCCATCATCACGGTATCGGCGCGGACCACGCGCCTTGGCTCGAGCAGGAGCATGGACCGCTGGCCATGCAAGCCATGCGTGCCGTGAAACAAACGCTCGATCCGCAGGGCATCATGAACCCACACAAGCTGTTGCTATGACGGAGGCGACCTTGTCCTCCCTACTCGTCACCTCACTTGCTGCCACGGGCGGCGCGTTAACCTGCTTTTTATGGGGTGTGATTTTCGTACAATGTACTCGTAATGGTGGTAAGGCACTGCCGGATCTATGAAACGATTAGCCCCGGCAGGGGCGCAAGGAGATTAGCCTGGGGCAAGCGCAGCGCTGCCCCAGGACTCATGGCCTCATCCACCACGAGCGCCCCGGCAGGGGCGCTGAGAGGGGGTTGGCCTACCAGAGGCCATAGCGCTGAAGATGAGATGAGGATGCAGACTCCGATGAGTCGATGACCACTCGGCGCCCCTGCTGGGGCGCTCTGGAGATTGGACATTTCAAAGAACAAGTATTACCGGCCAATCACGATTGTAGGCGAGCTTTAACGACACGCAGAATAAAGATGAAACTGGGGAAGTTTCTAAGGAGCGGCATGTGATCGGCGCCCAGAATTTACATGCCGCTCCTACGGAGCTAGCTTTTAAACACGTAGACTTCGAGCTATAAACGTGACGCCCCTACCGGGGCTTACATCGTGCTGGGGTCATACCCTTTTTATGTCGCGAGCTGTTGCTATAAAACCTTCTGGTCTTGGTTATTTTATGCGTGCACAAGTTCTCGATCAATTGGCGAATAGGACGTTTGACTTGCTGGTCATCGGCGGTGGAATTACCGGGATGGGGATCGCCCAAGACGCGGCCGCGCGCGGGATGCAAGTCGCTCTGGCGGATAAGTCGGACTTTGCCGGCGGCACCAGCAGCAAATCATCCAAACTAATCCATGGTGGGTTGCGCTATTTGCAGCAGTTGGACATAGCGGTCACCCGAGAGTCCTGCCGCGAGCGCAATTTGTTACGCCAACTGGCCCCCGGCTTGGTGGAACCACTGCAGTTTTTAATGCCGCTCTTTCGTTACCAGTTTAAGTCGCTGCTCTTTTCCGCCGGTTTGATCGCCTATGACCGGCTGGCCGGCGTAGCTAAGCCGGCCGAGCGGCACCGGCGCGTCGGCCGCGCCGAAGTTCTTCGCTTGGCGCCGTGCATGAATGCGGACAAGGTAACCGCAGGCTTGCTGTACTACGATGCGATTACTGATGATGCGCGTTTAACCTTGACGGTGGCCCGCTCGGCGGAACGGCATGGGGCTGTGTTGAGCAACTATGTCCAAGTCATTCATTTATTGAAATTCGGTTCGCAGGTGTGCGGCGCCATGGTTCATGATCTGATTCATGACCGTAAGTTTGAGATTAAGGCCCGCGCCGTGGTGAATGCCGGCGGCGTTTGGATCGACGCCGTGCGCCACATGGATCGTAAAGACAGTCCGGCGCTCGTCTACCCGGCCATGGGCATACACATAACAATTCCGCAGGAAAAGCTGCCTGTAGAAACTGCCATCGTCATTCCTTCGGCGCATGACCGCCGGTTGCTGTTCGTGATTCCTTGGCTGGGCGTCACCGTGATTGGCACTACGGATACGCCTTACCAAGGCCCTTTGGATCAACCACAGGCCGCGGCACAGGACGTCGATTACGTGATAGATGCGGTCAACGACGCCTTCTCCGTGGGGCTGGCCCGTAAGGATTTGATCAGTACCTATGCGGGTCTTCGTCCTTTGATCGGCAAAAACTCTCGGTCGACTGCCGACGTTTCGCGCCGGCACAGAGTATTTGAAAGCGAATCCGGATTGTTGACGATCGCCGGAGGAAAGCTGACCACCTACCGCAGTATGGCCGCCGATATTGTCGATCGCGTGGCGCGACGATTATCCGTACGCGTCCCGTGTCGTACGCAGGCCATTGTGCTGGTGGATCCTTGGAATAATACGGGTGATGCCTTGGCCGCGCCGGCGCCAGACATCGGCGCGCACTTGCGCCAAGTGTATGGGGCGGAAGCGGCAATAATCTTGGACTGGGTCGAGGAAAATCCCGGCCTGTGCGAACGGCTCATCAGCGCCTTGCCTTACATCAAGGCCGAGGTGGTGTATGCCGTGC
Organism: Acidobacteriota bacterium; assembly: GCA_016179055.1. Lineage (GTDB taxonomy): Bacteria > Acidobacteriota > UBA6911 > JACOSC01 > JACOSC01 > JACOSC01. The sequence goes on along the minus strand of JACOSC010000310.1, from coordinate 27,742 downwards.
GTCGCGAATCGGCCATGACCCTCGAAGATGTATTGGCCCGTCGCACACGGATCCTATTACAGGATCGCAGCCAAGGCATGGTTTGCGCCCCAACGGTAGCGGACCTCATGGCGACGGAATTAGGGTGGGGCGAGGCCCGGCGAGATCAGCAGCTTCGTGATTATGCTGATTACGCACGCCGCCATCGTCCGCCGGAATAAGCCAATTAGGCGCCACAGAGGCACGGAGTCCACCGAGAAGTCAAGCAATGGACTTGAACAAGATCATCGAAAAATATTCTGTTCCGTTATCGATTTCCTCGGTGACCTCGGTGTCTCTGTGGTGAGAAGGGAGAGACCGTGACGGAGGGGTTTCAAAAATCGTCAAGCGCCTGCATGAGTAAAGGACGAAACCCGACTTCCAGAAAATGTTTTGCAGGTCGCCCTATGGCAAAGCCGGGCAACCGCACGGTGCCAAAGGCCGGACCATGATCGTATGGGATTCTCGACAATTCGCGATTTCCTTGACGGCCTCCGTCTTAATTCTCATATTGCTCGGCTTGCTGATTTCGGAAGCGGCCCTGCACAGGGCGTATTATGTGTGGCCGGTCTTTCTCGCCGGAGTGTTTTACTATCTTACGATGCGCCGTTATATCAAACGCCGGCGAGTCGTAGGGACGCCATTTCCAGAGGTCTGGCGAAGCTTGCTGGCAAGCCACGTCGCCTATTACATGGCGCTGACGCCGGACGAACGGACGTCTTTTGAACGGGACGTGCAGATTTTTCTGAGTGAACAGACCATCACCGGCGTTGGCGTGGAGGTTACCGACTTGACGCGGCTCTTAGTGGCGGCCAGCGCGGTCATGCTCACTTTTGGCTGGCGCGAATGGGAGTATGATAATGTGCCGGAGATTCTCATTTATCCCACGAGTTTTTCCGAAGATTTCGAAGTCACCTGCCCCGTCGCGCAACGAAAGCTTAGCGGGATGGTGGCGCCGCAGGGGGCGGTTATCTTCTCCAGCCCGGATCTTTGTCATAGCTTTAGCCAAGAAGATAGCTACCATGTCGGTCTGCATGAGTTCGCGCACCTTCTCGATATGGAGGCCTGGCAGACGGATGGCATCCCCAAGAATTTAAGCGCGAGCTTGCGCAAGCGATGGTTGACGGTATTCCGTAATGAGATGGAGCGCGCACGGCGCGGGGAATCTCTACTGAGAGAGTACGCCGGAGAAAACTTGCCGGAATGTTTTGCAGTGGCCGTGGAATGTTTTTTTAAAGTGCCGGACCGCCTAAGAGAGTACGATCCGATACTCTACGGGTTGCTGGCCTCGTATTTCAATCAGGACATTGTAGAGTAGCGGCCCGTAGACCGAGCTATAATAAAGCTCTTGTACTGTAGCCGTGCCGGCCCCGCACGGGGGCTCAGGAGTTTGGACATTGGCCACAGTTCCGATCGATCCTTTCATTCACACCACTTCGAGCGGGAGCCCCGCCAAAGCCCGAATCTGGTTCCGGTAGCTCTGAAGGAGCGAACTATAATAGCCAGGGGCAAGCGCAGCGCGGCCCCTGGTAGGTAAGATTGTATAAGTTATAAGCCCTGAAAGGGCGGGATACCCATCTGTTCGATGAATACCTATGGAAGACAACGACGGCGGCCTAGGAATTGATCTCCATTAGTGCGCCCTTTCAGGGCTGGCGTGCCGGGGACGCTTTCTTTCCAGGGGCTGCGCTTCGCTTGCCTCTGGCTATTATAGCCCGCTCCTTCGGAGCTTCGGATTGTACGCGACACACCACTTACGGCAAATGTCCAAACTCAGGACGCCGCGGGGCTGGAGTTTGGCATCCTTGCGTTTCTTATGATCGAACTTTAGCACGTCATGAATCTCGATTGATTTGCCATTCACCTTAAGGTATAATTTTGCCCGGAGTAAAATACTATATATCTCCATTTTCCCAATGTTGGCCGGTGTAGCTCAGGTGGTTAGAGCGAAGGTCTCATAATCCTTAGGTCCGTGGTTCGAGTCCACGCACCGGCATTTAATTACCACACGCCCGTTTGACCGTTCCCTGTATGCTCCTTCCCAACGTTCGTAAAACCATTAGACGTTATCATATGGTTCGTGTTGCGGATTCCATTCTTGTGGCGGTTTCCGGAGGCGCTGACTCCGTGGCGCTCTTGCATGTTTTGTTGTCTTTGCGTTCGGAGTATCAGCTCGCTATTTCGGTTGCGCATTTCAACCACCAAATGCGCGGTCAAGATTCCGACCGGGATGCCCAATTCGTGGCCGCCTTATCCGCGGACCTCTCTCTGCCTTATCACGAAGGGACCGCGGCCGTGAAAGAGTTCGCGCGGACTAACGCCCTCAGTCTTGAAGAAGCTGGTAGAATTCTACGCTATCGTTTCCTACGAAACGCGGCGTCGACGCTGGGAGCGTCTCGTATTGCGCTCGGCCATACGCGTAACGACCAGGCGGAGACCGTGCTCTTGCGACTGCTGCGTGGCGCCGGCGCAGCCGGCCTCTGCGGAATTCGGCCGGTGCTGGACATGGAGAATGGCCTGACGGCGATACGACCGCTGCTCAATTGTGAACGATCAGAAGTGGTCGAATTCTTGCGCGCCCGCTCCATCGCCTACGTTGAAGACTCGTCCAACCAAGATCTCTGCTTTGACCGGAACCGCATACGTACGCAACTGATTCCCTACCTGGAGCGCGAATTCAACCCGCACATACGCCTGGCCTTGGCACGCGTCGCATCATTGGTGCAGGAAGAGGAAGCCTGGATGGCGGAAGCGGCCGGCGCCGAGGCCGCTCGCCTACTGCAGCCGCAAGCGGACGGCGTTTCTCTTTCGGTGATTTCATTAATGGCGCGGCCGCTGGCCGTGCAGCGCAGAATCCTGCGGCAGGCGATTGCTTCGCTTAAAGGGAACTTGCGCCGCATTGCGTTTGCCCATGTGGAGGCGCTGCGTAACCTTTGTACCGGGCACCGGAGCGGAAAACAAGTGGACCTGCCGAATGGTCTTTTCGCGCAACGCGAGTTCGATCGGTTAATCTTGCGATACAAGGCCCGCCTGCCGGCGCCAACCTTTGCCTGCCGGCTGCCGGTCCCGGGAGAGCTAGTCATACCCGAAGTGGCCCATCGGATCACGGCGGAAGTCGGTAATTATTTCGATTTGGCGAAGACGCTCCTCTCCCAACGCGGCGTGAGCACGGCCTTGTTTGACGCCAATGCCTTGGGGGAGGTCCTCACGATACGCAATCGACGGCCGGGAGATTGTTGCCGACTTAAGCAGGGTCATCGCAAACTTAAGGACGTGTTGATTGCCAAAAAAATTCCACGGACCCGTCGGGACTTCCTTCCCCTCTTGACTCGGCCCGTTGGCTCTGGGGCGGTTCGAGAGGATTCGCCTGGAATTTTGGTCGAGGAAGTGGTGTGGATCCCAGGTTGCTTTCTGTCGCCCGCCGTTGCCGCGACTGCCGCTTCCGATGCTTGCGTGCGAATTACGGCCATTCCGCTCAAGGATCGCGAACAAGCGTGACTGGGATTCCGCTGGATAGATTTACGCCGTGAAATGAGGCTTGTCTCTAAGGACTGGCGATGCTCGCGGCATCGCAGCCATGGTAAGGTCATTTGCAACTGTTCACGGGGGTCAGGGGTCAGGGGCTCTGTGGTAGCGATGACTGTTTGGAATTATTGTGATTTAGAGATTGGGTGGTGGGGCGGATGCTTAACGGATTGCGGAAGTCTTTGGAAAAGAAATCCAAGTAATATCGCCCGATCCCAGACCCCTGACCCCCGAGAACAGTTATGGTCATTTTTTGGAGGGGCGCATGCAACATACACAAGTAATCAGCACCGCCGCGCTTACGTGCAAGGTGGCCGAGCTGGCCGACCAAATCACCAAAGATTACTGTTCGCATCCGGTGACCGTGATTGGAGTGCTCAAACAAAGTTTCATCTTTATGGCGGATCTGGTGCGCGTATTGGAAATTCCGATGACGTGCCAGTTTGTCAAAGTCTTCACGGAAAATAATTTACTGACTCAGGAGATTACTTTCGTTTCGCAGTTTGACATCACCGATCGAAATCTGTTGCTGGTCTATGGGGTGATGGGCACTGGGGTTCCTTCCGCCTACTTAGTGAGCCACCTACTTGATCGCAGACCGGCTTCGCTCAAGATCTGCACTCTCATTGATAAGCCGATGATGCGGCGGTCCGACATACGGCCGGATTACATCGGCTTCAGCGTCGAGAGCGATTATTTGGTAGGCTATGGGCTAGACTATATGGATCGCTATGCGCATCTGCCCTATCTCGCAAGGCTACAGATGCATTCCTAGAGCTAACCAGGCGGCGCAGCATTCGCCGGCCATTTGGCGTGAGACTCCCCCCATGAGTCGAGTTTGGGATCAAAGGATTGTTCGAGCGTCTCATCTGTTATCCGCTCATGGCGCCCATGAGAAAGCGCTGCGCTTTTGCATAACGGTGCTTCAGTTTCAAAAGAATCTTTATCTGCATATCGGGTCCAAGGCCTTTGCCAAAGTGTTGACTCATCCGGCGCATTACACGTTAAGCGAGCGGCTGGAATTACGACTGCTGCTGCCCTGGTTCCCATCCTACTTGACGATGCTCTCGGCGTCGGCGCCGGCGCCGCTGGCGAGTATGGCTCGGCAAATTCTAAGTAGATCGCGAGAAAGCTGGGAATCGCTTTTGGTCAGTTACTGGAAAGCGGCCGAGGCCAATGGGTCAACCGTCGAATCATCGTTTCAGATAATCGCCAGAGGTTTCTTGCAGCCCTATGCCGAGTTCCTGATGGCACAGAGCCGCCACAGAGATGAACTCTCGGAGACAGACTCTTTTTGTCCGAAATGCCGTCACCGGCCGCAACTAGCTATGATTCGCGAGGTCGGCGAAGACCTCAGATTCTCGCTCCTCTGTTCTCTATGCGCCGCCGTTTGGGATCACAGCGCAATGATTTGCCCGAATTGCGGCCCGCAGGCGGCTGCGCAGATGGTCTACGAAACGGATCCCTACGCCGATTACCTATCGGCGCAAGGTTGTGCCGCCTGCTCTGTGTATTTTAAGATCGTTGACCTCGTCAAAGAGCCGGCCGCCGTGCCCTCGGTGGATGAGTTGGCCTTTTCCACGCTGGATCTGACCATGGCGCACATGGGCTTCCGTAAGATTGAGCCAACCTTCTGGAATGACTAACGAGTCGCCGCCTCAGACCCACAAGGTGAGTTCCTACACTTCACTCTAGGACCCAATTGTTTCAATCAAAAAAACGGGAGCGCCTACGACTAGCGTTATGTTTGGCGCTGAATTTTCTAAGGCGCCGATAAAACGCCCGGATCGCCGGAAGCCGTCGCCGCGAGCTCTTATGGCAAAGCGCGCAGAGCTTGGCGGGCTTCTTCAAGCCCGTCAAACTTGCTCTTGTCGCCAAGTCCGACGGCGATTTGTAGGGCCTTTTTCGCTTCCACCCGGCGCTCCATCTTAAAATAAGCCATTCCCAAGTGGTACCGAAAAATCGGATTGCTCGGGTCTTTGGTAACGCAGAACTCAAGGTTGTCAATCGCCATGGGATAATTGGTCCGCTTATAATAAATCCATCCCAGTGTATCGGCCACCGCTTCGCTGTTAGGGGCGGCCCGGCGCGCTTTCTGTGCCAAGAACTGCGCCAGGTCCAGCTCATCGGAACGGCCGGACTCGGAGTAAATAACGGCCAAATTATTGGCGGCGAGCGCCAGGTCCGGAGACATATCCAGCGCCTTCTTATAACTTATTTTGGCGTTTTCAAAATCACGATAATGGTCGAAAACTAGACCCTTCAACACGTACGCGTATGGCAGGCTGGGATTGACCTTGAGAGCCGCGTCGAGCGGGGCTATGGCCGGTTGTGCACTCTTATTATTACGCACCAACAACTGCGACAATAAAAAATAACTCGAGAATAGGTTCTTGTCGATTTCCAGCGCCTTGCGAAAGCTGGTCTCGGCTTCGGCATAGCGCTGTCCACGGAAGTGCAGCTTGCCTTGCAATTCATAAAAGGGCGCTTTGTTAGCCGCCAGATTAATCTGCTTGGTCACCCGCGCCAGCGCCTGGCTATCTTTTTTCTGCGCGGTCAATGCCGCCAAGATGTCGTTCATGGCATCCACCAAATCGGCATTGATGGCCATCGCTTCCTCAAATTTGGCCAAGGCTTTGTCGTATTGCTTTTGACGATAATGCACCATCCCTAACCGGTGATGACCGGCGGGATTGCGCGGATCAACACCAATCACGTGAAGGTATTGTTCGCGCGCTTCCGGCAAACGATCGGTTAAGAGCAGCACTTCTCCCTTGGTCAGCAAAGCCTCCACGTTGTTGGGTTGAACTTGCAGCACTTTGGCCGCTTCGGCCAAGGCGGTATCGTACTGCTTATTGATCAAATAAGTTTTAGCCAGCCCAATATTGGCGACAAACATATGGCGATCGAACTTCAGCGCCTCACTGAAAGAGGTTTCGGCCTGTGCGGTATCGCCCTTGTTGAAGTGAGCAAAGCCGAGGAGGTAATTAGTATAGGCGGAGGAAGGGTTGAGCTCGCGGGCGGTATTGAGCGCCTGTATGGCATCATCGGTCTTTCCTTCTTGCAGCAGATACCGGCCTTTCAAAGCCTGTGCTTCCCCATCGTTATTGTCCTTCTTCAAAACGTACTCAATGTGGAGTCGCGCCTCAACCAAATTTTTATCATCCAGCAAAAGCCGCGCCAAGCGATTACGGGACTGCGTATCATCCGGGTTCTTCTTAATCAAATCCTGCAGAATCTGCTTGCCTTTATCCGCTTGTCCATTGGCGACGTAAAAGGAGGCCAGCGTGCGCTTCGGTTCGGGCCTGTTGGGATCGAGCTTTACGGCTTCGAGCAAGACGGCCTCCGCCTGCGCCGGCTTCTTCCTCAACAAATAGAACATGGCCAACGTGAATCCGGTGCGGGAATCCTTGGGATAAAGTTCAAAAACCTTTCTCAAATATTTTTCAGCCTCATCCGGATTCTTTCGGCGCAAAAGATAAAAATTAGCGGCCGCGATATTCGCTTCCAAGGAAGTCTCGTTGAGCCGCAGCGCCTGCTTAAATACTTCTTCAGCGGCGTCCAGGTCCTTTTGCGTGGTGTGAAAGGTTGCGAGATTAATATAGACGGGAATTCGGTTGGGATCTTTTTCTAGAACCTGCTGCAATTCCTCGACCGCTTTCTCGTAGTTATTAAGACCGGCGTGGGCATTGCCGCGTAAGATGAGCGCCTCCAGATTATTGGGATCTTTGTTTAAGATCAAATCGGCGACGCTGAGGGCTCGCTCAAAATACGTTCGATCGTTGCCGGCTGCAACTAGGTAATAATTGCCCAGCATAAGCTGAGCCGTGAGATTTTTGGGGTCCAGGTCGACGGCTTGCTGCAGTTCCCGAAAGGCTGACCCAATATCATTGAGTTTGCCATAGGCCTGCGCCAGTTGAAAATGCACTTCGGCATCTTTGGGATCGACCAGCTCCGCATTGCGAAACTCAATCCAGGCTTCTTTATGCTTGCCATCCTTTAGAAAAGCTTTGCCTCTGCGCAAGTACTCTTCTTTGGTGAATGTCGGTTTCTTGCCCTTATCAAAAATAGAGCAGTTCGCTAAGAACACGAGGAGCAGAGGCAGGAATACACCCGCCAATACCTTGCCGGCTGCAGATTTCATAAGCAATACCCTCCTTACTTGCACCTTGGCTGAGAGTAAATAATTTTATCAGAGGGATTGGAAAAATGCTATAATTCAACGGGTAGCGGGGTAAGCCGGTTAAAAACTTATGCGCGTGTGACGGAGCGCATGGCATAGTACGTGGGTATTGTCTTGCGTGAGCCTCGATGTCGGCAACGAAGTCAGAAGCCCTACTCCGCTGTTCGGAAAGGGTTGGGACCGCGCATTACATGAACGAATCAGGGTTGTCCCGGCAAAAGGTTCGGGGATGACAACGACAGAAATTATCAAGCACAACTCGATCAAGCTTTCCATGTTAGCGTTGCTGGCGCTCGGATTGTACGCACCTGTACTTTGGGGGCTTGCCAAGGATTGGTGGGAGGATCCTAACTATTCGCATGGGATGCTGATTCCATTTATCAGCGGCTTTTTTATTTGGGAGCGACGGCGGCGGTTATCCGGTTTAACGCTTAGACCGAACAACCTTGGATTGGTCGTGGCCGTAGCCGCTATTCTTATGTTGGTGGCCGGGAATCTCGGCGCCGAGCTCTTCCTCCAGCGCATTTCGTTTGTTCTTCTCCTTATCGGCATTATTTTATACTTAGGCGGGCTGGTTCATTTTCGCCGGATGCTGTTCCCGCTGCTTCTGCTGTTTACAATGATCCCTCTGCCGGCCATCATTCTTTATCAAGTCACATTCCCACTCCAGCTATTGTCGTCCAAGATGGCGACTCATTCAATTCGGCTTCTGCACATACCTGTCCTGCGCGAAGGCAATACGATTCATATGGCCAATATTTCTATGGAAGTCGTTGAAGCTTGCAGCGGGATACGATCGCTCTTCACTCTGCTCACGATTGGATTGGTGTTGGCGTACGTCACGCAGTCGCGCCTGCTAAGCCGGGCGTTGGTGGTGGCTTCCGCGGTTCCCATTGCCATAATTGCTAATTCGGCGCGCTTAACCGGCACGGCACTGCTGGCTCAATATTTCGGAGTGCATCTTGCCGAGGGCTTCCTGCATACTTTTTCAGGATGGTTAATCGTGCTGCTGGCCTGCGTTCTACTGCTCATCGAGGTCGGGATATTGGGCCGTATCGAGCGGTGGTTTGTGCCGCGCGCCGCGGCAGAAGCTCCCCCTCTCGAAGAAAAGAAGGAATTGGAAATCCGATGATTTCTAGTCGTCGCGTGCTGATCTTGGCAATATTACTGATGGGTGCGGGGGTTTGGCTACATTTTGGGCAAACCTATGGCCATCCCGTCCCGATGCACCGGAGCTTGCAGGATTTTCCTTTGGCTCTAGGAAATTGGCGCGGCGTTGATTTTCGATTGGATTCGCCCATGGTCAAAGCGTTGGGTGTGGAGACTTATCTCCATCGACTTTACCGGCGGAGTGGCATGTCGCTATGGCTTTACGTTGGATATTACGAAACGCAACGCCAGGGGGAAACCGTTCATTCTCCCCGGAATTGTTTGCCGGGCGCCGGCTGGAATATTATTGAAGCGGATTTGGTGCGGATTCCAAGGGACTCTCACGAGATCGGGCCCGCCATCAATCGCTACATTGTGCAGAACGGACATGATCGGCAAATGGTGTTCTACTGGTACCAGTGCCGCGGGCGCGTAATTACCAACGATTACTGGAGCCGAATTTATCTGGTCGTCGACGCGGTGACCCGGCGCCGGACCGACGGCTCGTTGATTCGCATATCGGTGCCGGTTCGTGAGGAATCGGAAGATCCGTACGATGAAGCTCTGCAACAAGGGTTAGACTTCACCCGCCTCGTATTCCCCGAACTCGCGAAGTTCATCCCCAATTAGAGACGACCCACCGGGGCGTCTCTACCTGTGCCTTATCGGAGCGGGTCCATGTTCATTCCTTGTCGCCTTCTTCCCGTAGAGACCACCCGGTGGGTCGTCTCTCGATACCGGCGAGACGCATTACCGAGGTGTAATTTTTCCCCTTGTATTCTATGGGATGGAGAGGTCCCGCCTTTACATGGATCCTTAGGGTGATTGGAGAGCGGTGTGCTATTTCACCCAACTAAGTGGCTGTAAGTCGTTAAAAAATTTAGCCTATCGTGCGTACTTTCTCTTGAAAAAAGTATTAATCTCCTCTATAATACCACTCAAATTTTTTAACAGGAGGCTCTTAATGTCGAACAAAAAATTTGTTTTTGTCGTCTTTGCAACCGTATCAATAGCACTTAGCCTTGCCGGATGTGGAAAGAAAACCGGCGAGGAGGCGACTGTAGATACAAAATCGTCCAGCCCTGCGGGTGGTGGCGCTTCTGCTTATAACGAGTCGATGGGCACGGCTACGGTTACCGGAAAAGTGGCGTTCACGGGCCCGGCGCCGGAAAAAACTAAGATCCAAATGAGCTCGGAGCCGTCATGTCTTTCGCAACATAAAGGACCACTTTACGCGCAGGAAGGTGAAATAAACGCCAACGGCACGTTGCCATTCGTTTTTGTGTACGTCAAGGAAGGCGCGGAGAAATGGACGTTCCCCACTCCGAGCAATCCGGTAACCATTGACCAAAAGGGATGCCGTTACGAACCGCACGTGTTTGGTATCCAGCCTAATCAAAAATTAGTAATCCTGAACAGTGATCCTATCCTTCACAACATTCATACCTATGCCAAGGAAAACGCTCCTTTCAATTTAGGAATGCCTACCCAGGGAATGAAATTCGAGCGAGATTTCAAGAAAGCAGAAATGCCGCCGATTTCCATAAAGTGCGATGTACATAAATGGATGGTTTCTTACGCCGGTGTAGTTCCTCATCCGTTTTACAGTGTCACGGGGGTGGATGGCGCCTTCACCTTAAAAGGTTTGCCACCCGGCGAATATTCCATTGAGGCCTGGCACGAGAAGTACCCCTCCCAAATCCAGAAAGTCACCGTAGGCGACAAAGAAACTAAGGAGCTCACTTTTACTTTCCAGGGTTAAGCGCTCGCTTCAATGGCTGAAGTTTAGTGCGCAGTTTTAAGATGGAGCCCGGCGTAACGCGCCGGGCTTCAGTTTTAGCAAGTCTCGATCGCTTTTAATGAGGTGAACTGGATGCGAGATTCCGATGGCAACAGAGCCGCAGGCTTTATCGAAGCCGGCTTTCTCGCCTTGCTGCTGGTGATATTAATCGCGGCGGCGCTGTGGCTTTTCTTCCAGCGGGTTTGGTGGTTTCCGGAGCTGGCCAGCGCGCGGTCCCTAGCCGTTGACCGTCTTTTTGAATTGACGCTATTGATCACGGGAATCGCCTTCGTAATGGTCCATGGCGCCTTGGCGTTCTTTATTGTGCGGTTTCGCGACCGTGGGACTGGACGGGCGCTTTTCTGGCATGACAGCCACGCTTTGGAGATTTCCTGGTCAGTCGTTACTCTGGTAATCTTGACCGTTCTCGTCTTCATGGGACAAAGAGTTTGGTCCGATGTTTATTTTAGTAAAGCGCCGGACAATGCGGTTTTGGTCGAGGTCACCGGCGAGCAATTCATGTGGCACGCTCGCTATCCGGGCAGTGATGGCGCCTTCGGTGCTACCGATCCAAAGTTGATTACCAATACCAACATTCTCGGCCTCGATAAGCGAGATCCGGCGGCCCGGGATGATGTTGTTGTCGACAATACGCTGCACTTGCCGGTTAACCGGCCGGCGCGTATTCGTCTGCGCGCCAAAGACGTTATCCACAGTTTTTACCTGCCGCATTTCCGAACCAAACAAGATGCGGTTCCAGGCATGACGATCGAAATATGGATTGTTCCGAGTCGGGAAGGACAGTTCGAGATTGTTTGCGCCGAGCTCTGCGGCCTGGGTCACTACCGCATGAAGGCGATGCTGACCGTGGAATCGCAAGAAGCCTATGACAAGTGGCTGAAAGAGCAGGCCGGTTGATAAGCGATCGGCTCACGATGGGCATTTTTTATCGGTCAATTTCAGTGGTTCATGCTCTTATATTTTTGGGAAGTATTCAATTAGCGGCGGTCATTGGGCAATCCGTTAGTAAGGGTACGCGGATGTCTGGTTGTTGACCGCCCAGGGGTTATGAAGGGAGACAAATGATGGGAGCCTTGGGTACCCATGAATCGATCACGGCTGATCACAAGCTGGGGTTTTTCCGCCGTTATATCTTTAGCCTGGATCACAAGGTTATTGGTGTTCAATATATTCTTACCGCCATGGTCATGGCCATCGTTGGCGGCTTGTTATCGATGTTGATTCGCCTGCAACTCGCTTGGCCATCCCATCAATGGCCGTGGCTTGGCCAGGTCATCCCCACCGGAATGGAAGGCGGTGTCATGAAGCCGGAGTTTTATTTATCTCTGGTGACCATGCATGGCACCATCATGGTTTTCTTCTTGCTCACCGCGGTGCTGGCCGGCGGATTTGGCAATTTTATAATTCCGCTCCAGATCGGCGCCCGCGACATGGCGTTTCCTTTTTTGAATGCCCTGTCCTACTGGACGTTTTTTTTGTCCTGCTTGGCCATTCTGTCGGCCTTCTTTGTCGTCGGAGGCGCGCCGCTCGGCGGTTGGACGGCTTACGCGCCGCTTTCCGCCTTGCCACAAACCGGCCCCGGCCAAGGGATGGGCATGACGATGTGGATCGTCGCTATCGGTTTGTTTGTGTTTTCATCCCTGTTCGGCGCGTTGAATTACATTACGACGATCCTAAATTTGCGCACGAAGGGTATGTCCATGATGCGCCTGCCGTTGACCACCTGGTCCTTGCTGATTACGGCCATACTGGGCCTTCTGGCCTTTCCGGTCTTGTTGGGCGCCGCGATCTTATTGTTTTTCGATCGCAGCGGCGGCACCAGCTTTTTCATTCCCGGCGGCTTGACGGTTGGTGAAAAGTTGGTCAGCCATGCCGGCGGACATCCGCTGCTTTGGCAACATCTTTTCTGGTTCTTTGGACACCCGGAAGTCTATATCGTTATCTTGCCGGCGATGGGTATTGTGTCCGACATCCTTTCTACGTTTAGTCGCAAGCCCATTTTCAGCTACAAGACCATGGTCCTTTCCATGTCTTCCATCGGCGTTTTGAGTTTTATCGTTTGGGGACACCACATGTTTGTCAGCGGGATGAACCCGCTGTTGGGCTCCGCCTTTGCCTTAACTACATTGGCCATCGCCGTCCCATCGGCGATTAAGACTTTCAATTGGTTGTTCACCTTGTGGGGCGCGCGCATACGCTTCACTGCGGCGATGCTGTTTTCGATCGGATTTGTTTCGTTGTTTGTGTCCGGCGGGCTGAGTGGGATTTTCCTTGGAAACTCCGCCGTGGATATTCACCTTCATGACACGTATTTCGTGGTCGCCCATTTCCATTTGATCATGGCCGTGGCGCCGGTCTTTGCCATGTTTGCGGGCCTTTATTACTGGTTTCCCAAAATGTTCGGACGGATGATGAATGAAACGCTGGGTAAGCTGCATTTTTGGGGGAGCTTAATTGGCGTTTACTGCGTGTTTTTCACAATGCACGTGATTGGCATGGCCGGACACATCCGTCGTACCTATGATCCTTATCAGTATGAGTTCTTGAAGCATCTCCAGCCGGCCAATATTTTCATAACCAAGGCGGCCTTTATTCTGGGGGCTGTACAGCTTTTATTTCTGATTAATTTCTGGTGGAGCTTGTTCAAGGGAAAAAAGGCCACCGACAATCCCTGGCGCGCCAACTCGCTCGAGTGGACCACATCGACTCCCCCACCGCATGGTAACTGGGAAGGCGAGATTCCTACGGTGTGCCGCTGGCCTTATGATTATAGCGCTCCCGGCGTCAAAGAAGATTTTGCGCTGCAATCCGAGCCATTGCCTGCGGCGCCTTCGGGTAAGTAGCCCGAGCCTTTCAGCGTCGGCGAGCCGCCGGCCGCGGAGAGTGAGGTCGGGCGATTGTTTAGGGCAATAATTACGTGAGTTGCTGTTAATGATTCAAAGTGAGCCGGCTGGGCGTCAGGGGGTCGCCGACCCCTACGGCCAAGGACTTTATCAGCCATATCTGCATAGGTTTGCTGTGCTGACGGCGGCCGCTAGTGTGATTCTGATCGCGGCCGGCGCTGCCGTAACCAGCACTGGATCCGGAGATGCCGTACCGGACTGGCCCTTGGCCTATGGTGCGGTATTTCCGCGTATGGTGGGCGGCGTTCTGATTGAGCACAGTCACCGCTTGCTGGCGGGCTTGACCTCTATATTGATTGGCGTACTCGGGCTATGGCTTTGGGCGAAGGAAGCCAGACGATGGACGAAATGGATCGGCGGCATCGCCTGCTTGGCCGTGTTGGCGCAAGCCTTGCTGGGCGGTTTGCGCGTATTGATTATTTCGCAGGAATCCCTGCAAGCGGCGGCGCTGCGTTTGAGCGGCTTAGGACATATTAATCCGGTTCGCATAGGCGTCGCGGCCGCGCATGCTTTCCTGGCTCAGGTGGTTCTGTGTTTGACTTTTACTTTGGCTACGGTTACCTCGCGCGCTTGGTTGGGATTCGCCGCGGTAGGAAAGCCGCGCTCGTTCCGCGCCGGCCGTTGGTTAATCGCCGTCATGGTCTTGGTCGTCTTTGCTCAGCTCATTCTCGGCGCGCTCATGCGACATATGGGCGCCGGACTGGTCATCCCCGATTTTCCGCTGGCCTTTGGTCATTGGGTGCCGCCGTTCGTTAATCTCCCCTTGGACGCGCGGGCGCCGTTCCCGCTAACTCGTGAAGATTTGCTGTGGCAAGTGCTCGTGCATTATTCTCACCGAGTTGTCGCCCTCTTTGTGATGCTCCTGGTTGTTGGATTGATGATCCGTGGTAAGCGACGCCGCGATAGCGAATCCATCAGCGGACGGGTTATCGGGTTGATCGCCGCGCTGACTCTAACGCAAGTCAGTTTAGGAGCGGCGATCATTTGGACCAAGAAGGCCATGCCCGTTACTGTGGCGCACGTGACGATCGGCGCCCTTCTGTTGGGAGCCTGCATCAGCCTGGCGCTTTGGTCTTGGCGAGCGCCGGGCGCTCCGTCAGAGGTGCGGTCGTCATTGCCCCTGGGAACGATGGAGGTCTTGCCGCAATGAAGGAGAAATTTGTGAGCGATGCGGTCATGGTATATCGCCCGACGCAGAGCGCCTTACCTTGGTTGCGACAGAAACTCTATGACTATGCCGAGTTGAGCAAACTGAAATTATCCTTGCTGGTTTTATTCAGTGCGTTGGTGAGCTTTTTCTTGGGCGTTTCCGAGCCGGCGCCGCTGGGCTTGCTGTTTTGGTTCGGACTCGGAAATTTCTTGGTTATTGCGGGGGCCAATGCTTTAAACCAAGTAATTGAGCGCGATTATGACGCGCTGATGATTCGAACCGCCAGACGTCCTCTCCCGGCCGAGCGAATGGGAGTTGCCGAAGCCTTTGCGGTAGCCATGGTCATGTCTGTCGGCGGTCTATTCTTGCTCACCTTCGCGGTTAATGGGTTGACGGGCAGCTTGGCGGCCGTTGCTCTGCTGACCTACGTTCTGGTTTACACCCCCTTAAAAAGAAAGAGCGTGTGGTGTACTTTCTTTGGGGCGATCTCCGGCGCCATTCCACCGATGATGGGCTTTACGGCCATACATGGCGACGTTAGCGTGTTAGCCTGGTGCTTATTTGCGATTCTGTTTTTTTGGCAATTTCCGCATTTCTGGGCCATTGCCTGGATGTTTCGGGATGATTATGCCAACGCCGGCTTTCGCATAGCCCCGGAAATGGATGCGAGCGGGGTGAAGACGGGGCGTCAAGTGGTAGTTTTCAGCGCTATCTTAGTGATGGTTAGCCTGGCACCCGGGCTTATGGGATTGATGCGCCCCATGTATTTGGTAGGGGCCGCCGGGCTGGGTCTACTGATGATGTGGTACAGCATTCGTCTGCGGCTGGATTGTTCGCAAGCGGCGGCGCGGCGGCTATTGCTGGCCTCCGTTTTTTATTTGCCGGCGCTAATGATGGTCATGTTATTGGCGAAGCGGTAACGTCATTAGCGCGCCTTGCGTCGTGTTGAATATTGGCTGTACGGTAAAAAACGTGGTAATTTCTAAGAGCGATAGTGCCGGTGAAATCGGCAGAAGAGCTGGCGCCGAAGCCGTTCTGATCGGCGCGTTCGGCAGGTGAGGTAAGCAATCAATGGCGGCACTGATACAACGAAAACCTACAGAGCCCTATGAGGACACGAATGGCCGCGCGCGCGGTGGCTCCAATGACGGCGGCCGGCGCGAGCTGAGCGATCCGCCGATCCCCAGCGCCCAGTTGGGACTGTGGTTGTTCATGATGGCCGTGACGATGCTGTTCGCCGGTTTTGCTAGCGCCTACATTATCAGCCGGCGTGGCCAGGCGTGGCTGGACATTCCAAGGCCAACGGTGCTTTGGTACAGCACATCTCTATTGCTGTTGAGCAGCGGTACCTTGGAGATGGCGCGGCGCGCCTTGCGACGGTCGCAGCTTCCGGCCCTTAAGGGCTGGCTGTCGCTGACAACCTTATTCGGCCTATCGTTCATTATCGGCCAATTGGAGGCGTGGCGGCAGTTGCGAGCAGCGGGCCTGTATCTGCCGACCAATCAGCACAGCTCCTTTTTCTATTTGCTGACCGGCATGCACGGCCTGCACTTTCTTGGCGGAATTGCGGTACTGCTTTATGCGCTCTTTCAAGCTGCGCCGGCGACCGCCGGTCAAGCATTGCGGGGCCGTATTAATCTTTGCGCGGTCTACTGGCACTTTCTCACTGGCTTGTGGCTTTACTTGTTCTGGCTGTTTCTTAGCCGATAAGTCCGGCCGCGCGGCGCCGTTTCAATTTTTTAATGAGTAGGAGGAAAAGATGAGTCACTCGGAAGCATTGGCGGCTGAGCAAGACCGTGTATTGGCCTCGGCCTGGGGCGGTGGGAAATCGCCTTTTGCGGCCAACTGGGGCAAGTTAATGATGTGGCTTTTCCTCATATCGGATGCCCTCACCTTTGTCGCTCTGATTGCGGCGTATGGCTTCATGCGGTACGTCAGTCCGCGTTGGCCGGCCCAGGCGGAAATCTTTGATATGCGGCTGATCGGATTCATGACCTTCACGCTGATCAGCAGTAGCGCCGTAATGGCGATGGCCGTGGGGGCGGCGCGCACACACAACCCCAAGCTGGCCGTTCGCTTCTTGTTTCTGACGATTCTGGGCGGCCTAATCTTCTTAGGTTGTCAAGCGTATGAGTGGTCGCACTTCATTGGGGAAGGCGCACGGCTCTGGAGCAATCCCTGGGGCGTGCCGCAGTTCAGCGCGTGCTTTTTCGTTATGACGGGGTTCCATGGTTTTCACGTTACAACAGGAGTGATTTTCTTATTGGTCGTAGCCTTAAGAGCGGCGGCGGGGCGTTATTCCGATGAAGGTGTGGAAATTGCCGGCCTCTACTGGCACTTTATCGATGTGGTCTGGGTTTTCATTTTTGCCCTATTTTATTTATTATGATGGATGGCGACTTATGGATTATGGACCGGCGCGCCGACGTGGCCAGTCCCAATCAGTAAAATCCATATTCTAACCTCGGAGGATCAGGTAATGGAAATAGCACACCCGCACGGGTATCGGGTTTATGGATTATGCTGGCTAGGCTTGTTGGGACTTACCGTCCTGGCTATGGGTGTGAGCCATCTGTCCATGGCGCCCGCGATTAAAGCGTTGGTGCTGGTTGGCCTTTCTTTGGTGAAAGTCCTGTTGATCGCCGCGTATTTTATGCACTTGCGCTTTGAAAAGCTCAATCTTGTGCTTATCACCGGCGTGCCGCTGCTGCTGGCCGTTATAATGTGGTTCATGATTGTGCCGGATACACGGGATACTTCCCGGCGAGTCCTGGTTATGCGCGATACGGCTGTGCAAGCGCCCGCGGCGCCGCATGCTCAGCCAAAGCCTTAGGAGAAAGAGATGTTCAAATTGGTCGCTTGGCGGATTCGCCTTTACGGGACGCTGCTGATGACCCTGTGTTGGCAAAGCCTGAGCTTCGCACAATGTCAAATGTGCAAGACGGGATTGACGAACTCGCCGGAGGGAAATCGGTTGGTCGACGGTTTTCGATCCGGGATCTTGCTGTTGATCATCACGCCGTACGTGTTAGTAGCCACCATTGGCGTGGTTATCTACTTCATGTATAAAAAGCGTTATAGTCCTCAGTAGATTATTTCGTTTTTTTCTGAAGGCCAAATGGGAGAAGCGTAGCCCGCGACTCCACGATCCTTTCTGTCGGTTCACTATGGCGACACCGAGCCCATCTTTTGACTCGCCGATAATCGATTTCCTATGAACACGAATTCTAAAGGCCGATCTCGAACGCTGGTGATCACGGTGGTTCTGGTAACTGTAGCTTCCGCGCTGGGTATGGGGTTTGTTCTGCGAGGGTGGTGGGCAGCGCGCAATGCGCTGCCGGTCTTCGGGTCAGTTCCCGATTTTGCCCTGATCGAGCGGAGCGGTCGAGTGGTTCGCCTATCAAACCTGGCCGACATGGTCTGGGTTGTCGATTTCATTTTTACTCGCTGTCAAGGCCCCTGCCCGATCATGACGGCGGGACTGGCGCAGTTGCAGCGCACGGTGCCGCCGGACGCGGCCGTTCGTTGGATTACCATCACGGTGGATCCTGATTATGACACACCGGCGGTCCTCACAGCGTATGCCGACCGCTTCTCGGCTTCCCAGGATCGCTGGTGGTTTCTTACCGGAAAGAAGGAAGCCATTTATGGGCTGGCCACCGATGGGTTTCACCTGGGGGTCAGAGAAAACCCGGTTGAGGAGCGACTACCCAGCGAAGGCCCATTCCTGCACAGCACGCGCCTGGTGTTGGTGGACAAGCTAGGACGAATTCGCGGTTATTATGATAGCGAAGCGAGCGAAGGCCTTACTCGCCTTCAACGCGACCTGGGGCGGTTGCTTGGGGAGAAGACTTCATGATTTCCGTCACGGATCTGCCTGCGCTTAATGCGAGCTTGAACGGAACCACAGCCATTTTTTTGTTAATGGGCTTTGCCTTCATACGCCGGCGTATGATTACGCAGCATAAGATTTGCATGATGCTGGCGACCCTAGCTTCAGCGGTTTTCCTGGTAAGCTATTTAGTTTATCATTATTACCATGGCGCCAGCCGATTTTCCGGCCAGGGCTGGATTCGCCCGGTTTATTTTTTTATATTGATCTCGCATACGCTACTAGCCGCTCCCGTGTTGGCGCCAATGGTTATTATCACGTTGAAGCGCGCCTGGTCGGCGGAGTTTGCGAAGCATAAAAAGCTAGCGCGCTGGACCCTGCCGATTTGGCTCTATGTATCAATCACCGGCCTGCTGGTATACGGCATGTTGTATCATCTCTATCCCGCCCGCTGACTTCGGCCGGTGACCTTCCGTTCTCGGTTAATGCGAGTCACCAGGTGCATCCGACGGGCAGCGTTGTATGGCCCATAGACCCGGTCGCTACCGCTCCCGGTTCTGTATCAGTACAGACCCCCTAAACAGTTACGAATTAACCGGTGTGTAAAATTTGGTCGGTGGGATGGTCGTCAAACCGCCAGCTTTTTTCCGCGTACGCGGCTGGTCATTCGGCAGAACGCACAGAGGTCTCCGGTGGTGGGCTGCCCACAAACGGGACAGGGCTTTAAATCTGGAATGGCGTGGTGCTCTTGGAACAATGTTTTGTTTTTAAGAAAGCCATCAAGAAACATTCGCTTGGTTCCGGCGGCGGAGTGCTCCAAGCGATTGAGGATTTCCTTATAAAATAACGAGGTCGCCCCAATTGAGAACGGGCATTCGTCTCGGATATATTGAAGCTGATTCACCAGGGTGTAGAGAGTGGTTTCTTTCTCGGTGAAGAAATAGAAAGGCTTGACCTTTTTCTTAAAGCCATCACGCTCATCCAGCACGGGTCCTTGTCGTCCTATATAGTCCATTTGCCAATGCAAGACATTGCCCAACAAGGTGGCGGCTTCGTCATCCAGATTATGTCCCGTTGTCAAAACATCATAACCGCGTGCGCAAGCGATCTTGTTCATCAAGTGCCGTTTGGTCAATCCGCAGCCGGAGCAGGCCACGCGGCGCGTAAGCGCCTGAATTTCCGGAATCGTCGCGCCCGCCTCCTCGGCTACATTGGCAACATGTAGTGGCCGACCCAGGTGCACCGCCAGTGTTTGAGACGCCACCATCGACTTGTCCGAATACCCCTCATGGTCGATGCCGAGATGAAGATACAAACCGTCGGCCTGATAGCCGAGCGCAGATAGCGCATGCCAGAGCGCCAGACTATCCTTCCCCCCGGAGACCGCGACCAGGATCTTATCTTCCCGGTGAAACATTTTAAACCGATCAATGGTGGCTTGGGTATGGTGAAGAAACCACGGAGAGTAGCACGTCCGGCAAAGGGCCAAGTTATGCGCGCGCAAATTCGCTATGGCTTTCTCGTTACGGCATTTCTTACATTTCACGCCACGCCCCTCCGGATATCACGGGAATCACCTCAATGAAATCCGGCTCCTTGACCAATTCATCTTCGGTGAGGATCTCATCATTTCGCATAACAACGACGGACTCCGGCAAGGCCTGTAGATTGTCCAACAGTTGTCGCACAGTCATATTTTTAGAGAATTCGTAACGCTGGTTGCGCATTCGTACGATCATAGCGGCAACAGTCCTTCGTCTTCAACGGTCGTCGTGTCCGGCTTGGTCTCCGTAATAACTTCGGCGGGAGCGGCAATTAAAACCTTGCGGGCAAACAGCAGGAACCCCGTATGACCGATCATGTCGGCGAACGGTCTGGTCTTGCCTTCGCGCGCCAGTATGTATCGATGAAGGATTTCCACACACTCGACGTTGACAAAACGAGATTTTTTCAACGCCTCGGCGGTGCGCTCTACCTGGTTATACGTAGGAACGAAACTGGCAAACCGGCCGCCCCCCTTCAAGGCCGTCCAGGCGTGCTCAATTCCCTCCCAGGGGATCGGTATATCCATAACAACCACATCAACATCTTTTTCGTCGAAGCCCTCGGTCACATATCTGACCTTATACTCCACCAGATTATGGAAACCGGCGCGCGCGACATTCTTGCCGGCGTTCACTTGGAAGCTCGGACTCTTGTCGTATGAGAAGACCCTTCCGCTGGGTCCGACCGCATTGGCCAAAGCCATGGCCAGGCCACCGGAGCCACTGCCCATTTCAATGACCTGAGCCCCGGCGCGTACGCCCGCTTTCAACAACAGCAGCCCAATGTCCTTAGGATACATTATGGCCGTCTTACGGGCCGACTTCATGATGAAGTCTTCCGTGGTAGGCTCGAGCAGATAAAAGGGGTTTCCGGTCTGCGTATAAATCAATCCGCCATACGGAAGGCCGATGATTTCCTTATGCGGGATGACCCCGAGGTGGCAGTGGAATTTAGCATTTTCATCCAAGCGAATAAGAAAAGTTTTTCCTTGCAGGCTGTAGAGCAGCACCGAGTTCCCGTAATTGAGCGCCGCCTTCACCTGACTTACCTCATTGATCTCTTCCATTGGGATTCCCCTACCTGGCTATTGAGCGCTACGAATGTACCAAAGCCGGAGCTGGTAGTCAATAGAGGTATATTGCTGTGCTGTTATAGTGGAATAGTCGGCCCTAGCCGAGCGTATACATACAAGGTTGTGCGTAGCCTCATGGGATCCGCGGCCGCCCGTCCCACGAACAATGGCCTAGGGAGCGGAAAGGCGCGCGGAAGGCAGCCCATGTTTTAAAGCTCATTTGACTTACTGACCGATTTGGAGGATGATAAAGCCTTGCGGAATTGGACGCTATGAGTCCTCCGTAGAATTGACCGATTAGGAGCGAACGCCATTATGAAAAAATTCTTCAGACCAAAGGTGATCATGATACTTGTAGTCCCTTTGGTTATTGTGGGTGTCGGGTTTAGAATGCTCTGGAAGACCCAACAAGCGACGGCCGGCAATTTTATAACCGCCACCATTTCCCAGGGAGACATCCGGTATAAAGTTAGTGCCACGGGGGTTGTGCAAGCGGTTACAACCGTTCAAGTGGGTAGCCAAATTTCCGGCCGTATACAGAATCTCTATGCGGACTACAACAGCGTTATAAGCAAGGGTCAACTGCTGGCTCAAATTGACCCGGCCACGTTCAGTGCGGCCGTGGATCGGTCAAAAGCCCTGCTGGCTACGGCGGAAGCTTCCATTAAGACTGCGGAAGCCAGTCTTGCCAATCGGCGAGCGGAATTGTTAAACGCCAAGGCTAACAGTGAAGCCACGCGCGTGGCTGAGACGGATGCCAAGCGAGCGTTGGCGCGCAGCCAGGAGCTATTTCAGGCCGGGCTCATTCCGGCTCGCGACCTGGAGTCCGTGCAGGCCACCGCCGATCAGGCGACCGCGCGCCATGAGCAAGCGCGGGCGCAAGTAACGCAAAGCGAAGCGCAAATTCGATCGGCTTCCGCCCAGCTCGAACAGGCCAAGGCCCAGGTTCAAGAAGCCAAGGCGAATTTGGAAATGTCCGATATCAATTTGAAATATACCACTATATTGTCTCCCATCGACGGTGTCGTTATCGAACGCAATGTTGATGCTGGGCAAACGGTGGCCGCCAGCTTGCAAACGCCCACGCTTTTCTTGATCGCTCAGGACTTAACCAGGATGCAAGTGTTGGCGGCTATCGATGAAGCCGATATTGGGTCCATTTCTGAGAACGCACGTGTAGAATTCACCGTAGATGCCTTTCCAGGTGAACGGTTCGCCGGAAAGATTCAGGAAATCCGGCTCAACGCCAAGACCGTGCAGAACGTGGTGACTTACAGCGTTGTCATATCGGTTGAAAACCCGCATTTAAAACTGCGACCGGGCATGACGGCCAGCATTAGCATTATCATCGCTGAATTGAGCGACGCGCTTAAGGTTCCTAATGCGGCTTTGCGCTTCCGACCCACGAACAGTCCGGAGGATATTGACCGCGCCGCCGTGCCAGGTTCGGCGAAAAAGGACAGCGCGGCCACCGGCCCACGCGGAGAAACCTCGACGCCCACGGCCGCTAACCCATCGGCTTCCGCGGCGGGAGCCTCCGCGTCTATGGGAGGGGGTGAGGGTCTCAGCGCCGAAAAAAAAGCCCGGCTACGAAAACGCTGGGAGCAAATGACGCCCGAAGATCGGGAAAAATTTATGGCACGCACGCAAGGTCGACGGGGCCGCGGAAGCGGAGATATTCTCGGCGAAGTTGCGAGTTCCAAGCCGCAGGCCGACTTGAATGTGAAAATGAACCCCGGCGACAAAGTGCATTTTCGAAGTGCCTCTATTGGGAGAGAAGTTACACAGGTAATTTGGGTATTGGATGACAAGAAGCAGGCGCAACCCCATCACGTAAAACTCGGAATCACCGATGGGATGGATACCGCGTTACTCGAAGGCGATCTGAAAGTCAATGATCAGGTAATTATCGGAGAAACCGTGGATCCGGACAAGAAATCCAACGGTGGCGTTAGCTCGCCTTTTGGTCGTACCATGATGCCGGGCGGTGGTCGGCCGCCGGCTCGGCAAGGACGGTAAAAAAAAATGAACGGTAATGACTCAAGCCGGCAAGCCCCAGAAGTTGAGGCTTCGGTCGATTATGCGGCGGCGCCCGCCGGCTCGCCTATTGTTATTGATTTGCAAGATGTAGTAAAAGTTTATGACCTGGGCGGATCGCAGGTGCAAGCCTTAAAGGGAGTGACTTTTAAAGTGCGCGCTGGGGAATTCGTCGCCATCATGGGGCATTCGGGTTCGGGGAAGTCGACCATGCTCAATTTGATTGGTTGTCTTGACCGTCCCACGTCGGGCCGCTACTTATTGGATAATATTGATGTCTCTCGCATGTCGCGGGGAGCGCTGGCGGATATTCGCAATCGCAAGATCGGGTTTATTTTTCAAAATTTCAATCTACTGCAGCGGACGTCGGTCTGGGAAAATGTGGAGTTGCCCATGCTCTATGCGGAAATCGATAAACATGAGCGGGCCGCGCGAGTTCGGCACGCCTTGGAGGTCGTCAAGATCCCGCACAAGGCCAAAATGCACCCCAATCAACTCTCCGGGGGTGAGCAGCAGCGCGTGGCCATCGCACGTTCGCTGGTGAACAAGCCGGCGATTATTCTGGCGGATGAACCGACGGGAAACTTGGACAGCTCCACTTCCGGTGAGATCATGGAATTTCTGCAAACCCTTAACCGCGAGCAACGAATCACTCTGGTGATGGTCACGCATGAGACGGATATTGCGGCCTATGCCGAGCGCGTCACGGTTTTCAAAGATGGGCTAATATTGCGGGAATATCGCAACGAATCAAGCTAACCACCGGCCTTGAACGGAGAACCTTGTGTGGCGGTAGATCATGAACGTTGCCTAGCTATACCGCGCAAGCGAGGAGCAACGGAGAAAACCAATCAAACCTAAGCGAGGTAGTTTAATGTCTTTTCGACATGTTTGGATCATTTTCAAAATGTCGTTACGAGCCTTGGCGCGAAACAAAGTGCGCTCGTTTCTTACGATGCTGGGGATAATCATCGGCGTTGGCGCGGTTATCGCCATGGTCAGCCTAGGCCAAGGGGCACAGCGGCAAGTTCAAGAAGAGATTGCCTCGATGGGAACAAACATTCTTTACGTACGGGCAGGGAGCATGCGGAGCTATGGGGTTCACACGGGATCCGGCTCGCTCAATACATTGACTCCCGATGATATCGAGGCCATCTTACGCGAATGTCCATCGGTGCAGCTCGCCACACCCAATGCCTCAAGCATGGCGCAAGTCGTCTATGGCAATCAGAATTGGAGCACTAGAGTTGAGGGGTTCAACGAAAAGTTTCCTGAGATTAGAAATTGGCCGGTCGACAAGGGGGAATTTTTCACTGAAACACATGTCAAAACCGCGGCCCGCGTAGTCGTGCTGGGAAAAACCGTAGCCGATAAGTTGTTTCCCAGCGGGGACGCCATTGGTCAGATGATTCGCATTCGCAATTTGCCTTTTCGCGTGCTCGGCGTGCTGAGTCGA
Source organism: Acidobacteriota bacterium (assembly GCA_016179055.1). GTDB lineage: Bacteria > Acidobacteriota > UBA6911 > JACOSC01 > JACOSC01 > JACOSC01. The sequence continues at coordinate 3,071 of JACOSC010000310.1, read as the reverse complement.
AAAGGTGAAAATAGCTGGGGCCGCGACCAAGATGACACGGCCATCGTGCCATACTCGACAATAATGAAAAAGCTGCTCGGGGGCATCAACTATATACAGCAGGCCATGATTTCGGCTCGCAGTCCGCGAGCTACCTATACGGCGGAGGTTCAAGTAAAATCCCTGCTCCGGCAACGCCACCGCCTTGGCTCTTTTCAAGAGGATGATTTCAGCGTCCGCAACATGGGCGATATTGCCGAAACCTACGAAGCCACCAATCGCACGATGACGATCTTGCTCGGCAGCATTGCCGCCGTCTCTTTGATCGTCGGCGGGATTGGCATCATGAACATTATGCTGGTGGCCGTATCCGAGCGGACACGTGAAATTGGCGTTCGCATGGCCATTGGCGCCAGGCCCGGTCATGTGCGCATACAGTTTCTAACCGAGTCGATTGTGCTTTGCATATTGGGTGGGTTGCTGGGCATCTCGCTGGGTGTCATCGCGTCCTATGCCATTGCCAATTTTCTTATGTGGCCTACCTTGATTTCTTCTTGGTCGATAATGGTCTCGGTCATTTTCTCGATTTCGATCGGGCTGTTTTTTGGTTACTATCCTGCGCATAAGGCAGCCTCGCTTGATCCCATCAATGCGCTACGCTACGAATAGAGCGACTAATTATTGATAGGGATCAGAAACGACGACGACGGCCAAATTCTTTCTTCGTTTTCCGCCCTTAAGGGACAGCCTTCTTTGAATTGTAACTGTTCAGCCCTGCCTTCGACTAAGCCGGAGGCTTTACAGCTATTAGCCGGTGGTTGAGCGCAGCGATACCACCGGTCAACGAACGAAAAACGGAGGCACCCTGGAGGGGTGCGAGCAAGGGCCTGACGGCTCGGGCTGGCACCCCGCCGGGGTGCGCCGGTTTTCATGGCGTGCGTTCCGGTGGTATCGCTGCGCTCAACCACCGGCTAATAGCTGGAAACCCTCCGGGTTTCCGCGCGAGTCCTGATTTCAAATTTCGTAATTGTTCAAACACCCACATATTAGGCCACCCAGTCGATACGGAACCGCCGCCATGGGCTGAGCAGTTACTCCGAATTTTTTCTAATACAAAATGACTCGGCTCTTGCTCGACTTCGACACTCGTAGCTTTGGTTTACGGTAAAGCAGAATCCGATGCGTTGCCTCGTGTCATCTCTCGCTTCGTTGCTTTGGCAATGGTGCGGAATAGACGGGTCCCGGTGGTATTCATGCGCTGGGAAAGATGGTAGAATAGTGATGCCCAAACAGTTCGCAATGAGGAGGAATAACGCAAGTATGGAGACGAATATCACTTCGACCGGCATTAAAGGCGGGTGGGCATTGATCCTTGGGGCGTCCAGCGGATTTGGAGAGGCGGCCGGACTGGCGCTTGCCCAATTTGGCATGAATATTTTCGGGGTTCATCTGGATCGGCGAGCCACGATGCCCAATGTTGAACGAATTATCGGGCAAATTGAAGCGACCGGTCGGCAGGCCGTTTTTTTTAATACGAATGCCGCGGATGCGGCTCGCCGGCAAGAAACTCTTGACCAGATGCAGTCGGCTCTTGAAATGAGCGGGCAGCGCGAGGGCGTGCGGGTGCTGCTGCACTCGTTGGCCTTCGGTACTCTGAAACCGTTCATCGCGCCAACCCCGACGGAAGCCATACGAGAACTCGATATGAACATGACGTTGGATGTCATGGCCAATAGTTTGGTTTATTGGGTGCAAGATCTGCTTGCCCGTAAAATGCTAGGCCCCGGCGGGAAGATTTTTGCCATGACGAGCGCCGGAGGCCACCGGGTATGGCCGAGCTACGGAGCGGTTTCTGCCGCCAAAGCAGCGCTGGAGTCGCACATACGACAGTTGGCCTTGGAACTGGCGCCGCTCCAGATCAGCGCCAATTCAATTCGGGCAGGGGTGACGGATACACCCGCTCTCCGACGCATTCCGGGAAACGAAGTGATGATCAATCGGGTCTTAGAGTTGAATCCGGGCGGGCGGCTGACAACCACGCAGGATGTGGCCGAAACGCTCGTAGCGCTTTGCCAGGCACGGCCCTGGATGACAGGAAATATCATCGGCGTCGATGGCGGCGAAGATTTGGTTGGATAAGCCAAAATACCCGGGAGCGCCCCGACCACTGTCGGGGCGAGTCCCGTCACGGACTGCGTCCACTCTTGCCCCGACGGTAGTCGGGGCGCTCCCAAGCGTGTCGTTGCTATTTTCATTCGTCGTGGCGCCCCAAAAGGGGTATGAACAACTCTTTTGAAGAAACATGATATTGATAGAGTTCGGCGGTAGTCGCCCCATTATGGCCGAGGACGCCTTCATAGCGCCAACCGCCACACTGATTGGGGATGTCATCATTGAAGCGGGCGCCAGCGTTCAGGATAATTGCGTCGTGCATCCCAGCCCAGCAGGCGCTGTGATTGGTGAAGAAGCAACCGTTGGTCATGGCGCTATACTGGAAGGATGTATCATAGGACAACGCGCGGTTATTGGTATTAACGCCGTCGTCCTCGAAGGCGCTACGGTGGGCCCAGAGTCCGTGATAGCGGCCGGCAGTGTTGTCGCCAATAATTGCCAAATTCCAGCTCGCACATTGGCCGCCGGGGCTCCGGCTCAGAGCAAGAAAGAGATATCAGGCGTCGCCGAGCAGTGGGTTAAAGCCGCGGCCGTCATTTACGAAGAACTCTCTAAAGATTACCGTCGGCAGGGTATCGACAAACAAGAATGAGCGGTCGAAGAGGGTGTGATTTCGGTACGATGTAAGCTCCGTAGGAGTCCCCCAGCTTGTCGTAACGACACGCAGAATAAAGAAGAAACTGGGGAAGTTTCTAAGGAGCCTGGAGTTTGGGCATTTTGGAGCGGGCCGGCGCCGCTCCTACGAAGCAGACGAAAACATAAAGTCGCACGCGCCCCGGCAGGGGCGCAAGGAGATTAGCCTGGGGCAAGCGGAGCGCCGCCCCAGGACTCATGGCCCCATCCACCTCGAGCGCCCCGGCAGGGGCGCTGAGAGGGGGTTGGCTTACCAGAGGCCCTAGCACTGAAGATGAGAGGATGAG
>JACOSC010000309.1 GCA_016179055.1 Acidobacteriota bacterium | reverse complement strand
TCAGCTTCTATCGCTTCACCTCGCAACCTTTCCTTTCCTTGAGTTGGCTCAAGTTCAAGATACGGGTGGTTGACTAGACCTTACCCGGAGGGCTTCGCACCCTCTGGACCGAAGGCCATTTCCAGGTCTCCGGCTATTATAGAGCGCTCCTTCGGAGCTTTGGATTGCAAGCGGCACTTCACTCCCTACAAATGTCCAAACTCCAGGCCCATCGGGACTGGAGTTTGGCATCCGCGCATTTCTTTCATCGAACTTCAGGAAGCGAATAAAGAGCTTGACGTTCGCCCTGGCTTCTGGTGTAATATGTCTTTGCCGCAGGGGTCGGCCCAACAATTATGAGTCAGTTAGAGATTAAAACACAACAGCTTTCATCAGAGAAGTTCGCGCAGCGTATACGGAATTTCATGCGCCAGCACGGATATCGCCTGTCCGATGCGGCGACCTATTTCGGAGTTCCTCCGGCCTACGTAGCGCATTGGCTGAAGCGGCCTGCACTGGCCAAAGGGACGCGCTTACAGTCGGTCGTGGAGAAACTCCAAGTCGCGCACCCGCCCACGGCGGAAGAACTCCGCTTCCAACGAGGCCCCCTACGCGCATGTCTTCGGTGTGGCGCGGCCTTCCCGACGCGGGCCAACAAGATTTATTGCAGCGAAGATTGCGTGTACGACCGCCGCGGGCAAGCGCTGCGAAGGGCCGCCGCTGAAGAAATGGCCCGACGAGTACTTGACCAGATGCGCCATATGATTCAGAATCGGGGCTATCGAGCGGCTGATCTAGCGAGGCTGTTGCAAAAAGACCCAGCGGTCCTCACGCGTTGGTTATCCGGATCGCTACGACCGACCTTGCATAGTTCCGAGCGCGTGCTCAAACAAATAAGCCAAGAGCCTTTGCCCAGTCCGGCGGCGTTGGCCACGCAAAAACGCACCTGCCAAAAATGCCGAAAGGCATTTCTCTACCGTCGAAAAAGAAAGTACTGCCCGGCCTGTGCAGGCGGGCGGTAACCGAACCGATACCTGCCGGATTACCGTCGAGGGGAAAGACCTAGCGAGTTGGTCCGCGCACGTAAGCGACCATGGTACGGAGGGCATCAAACTAAACCACTATCGGCTGAGAGTCAAAAGGTTCCGATTCAAGTCGGCTGAAAGTCTTATGCTGAAGAGCAAACCGTTCCGCATCACGACTGAAACTCGTTCCCTATTCGGATTCTGCAGGGTCGATCTCGAAGTCGCTCCTTGTTAACGATGCGTCATTTTTTTCGACCATAAATTGGCCGGTTCACTCTGGTTACCAATAGCGGAGCATAGACAACTGACCGCGAGAGGTTTAAAGTGAAAGTGGATGTCTTAGCCATTGCGGCTCACCGAGATGATATCGAATTGACCTGTGGCGGCACTCTCATCAAAATGAAGGACCTCGGTTACGTTACTGGGATTGTCGAATTGACCGAAGGGGAGATGGGCACGCGCGGCTCGGCGGAAGAGCGAGAACAGGAGGCGATGAAAGCCGCTGAAGTGTTAGGGGTCTCCATTCGAGAAAACGTGAAGCTCCTGGATGCCAAGCTCGAGCTTAATATGGAATCCAAGCTGCGTGTGGCGCAGAAGATTCGCGATTTTAAACCTCGTGTGGCGCTTATCCCCTATTGGGAGGCTCGACACCCGGACCACTATACCGCGGGAAAAATTGCCTACGAGGCCTGCTTTATTGCCGGCTTGCAGAAGATGGATCTTCTCGGCGAAGCCCACCGGCCCTACAAGATTCTTTATAGCACACTGTACGCCACCTCGGTGACGCCCTCTTTGGTCGTGGACATTACCAAACAGTTTGATCAACGGCTTGCCGCGATTCTTTGTTATAAATCTCAGTTCTCGGATACGCGCGCCGGCGGCGAGGTTTTCCCGCCGCTCGATAATCTGATCGAACAGATCCATGCCTCCTGTCGATTTTACGGAAACATGGTCGGCGTCAAATACGGCGAGCCCTACTACGTCAAAGAGCCCTTTCGCGGAGAAGATCTCGTAAAGCTAGCGGGCCGGTCGATCTGAGCCCAGGAACAGAGGCTGCGCGCCTATTCCCAGAGATCGGAGGAAGAAATCCAATACCGGCACCTTCATTTTTGTGCAACGTCTTGTCCTGGTCGCCCCTTGATCCTGAGGCCGGACGCCTGGTGTGTGAATCGCGGAACCTTGCCGGTAGGAAAGACGATTAAGGCGTCCGCCAGCTAAAACACAACTTCTCGGTATTCACCAAAGACCACTCGCATAGCATCGGCGATCTCGCCGACGGTGGCATAGGCTTCAACCGCGTCAAGGATAACCGGCATCAGATTTTCTCCGCTTCTAGCCCTATCGGTTATGGCCCTCAACGATTGTTGCACCGCTTCCTGGTTGCGGTTCTGTTTGAGCCTTTGCACCCGCGCAACCTGTTCCTCCTCAAGGTTGGGATCCACCGTCAGGACCGGAATGGCCTGGCCCTCTTCCATTTTAAACGTATTAAGCCCAATCACCGTCTCCTCACCCGATTCAACCTTTTTCTGATAATTATAAGCCGCTTGATGAATTTCCTTCTGTATATAACCGGATTCGATGGCCTTTAGGACGCCGCCCAAAGCTTCGATTCGCTCCCAATAAATCTTGGCGCCCGCCTCGATCTCATTGGTCAAAGATTCCAGCATGTAAGAACCGGCCAGCGGATCGACCGCGTCGGCAACGCCGCTTTCATACGCCAGGACTTGCTGCGTGCGAAGGGCCAAAAGCGCCGCCTCGGCGGTCGGCAGCGCCAGCGCCTCATCGCGTGAATTCGTATGTAACGATTGCGCGCCGCCCAACACCGCGGCCAGCGCCTGCACCGTTACCCGTACAACATTTACCTGTGGCTGCTGCGCCGTCAGGCTGCAGCCCGCAGTTTGGGCGTGAAAGCGCAGCATCATGGCGCGGGGATCCCGAGCGCCAAACCGATCTCTCATAATTCGAGCCCACAGCCTACGCGCCGCGCGAAACTTGGCTACTTCTTCCAAGAGGTTATTGTGCACATCAAAGAAGAAAGAAATCCTCTGCGCAAATTCGTCAACCGGCAGACCGGCCGCCAGTGCGCGTTCTACATAGGTGATGCCGTTGGCCAACGTAAAAGCGACTTCCTGCACTGCCGTGGCGCCGGCTTCTCGTATATGATAGCCGCTGATGGATATCGTATTCCATTTGGGCAAGTGCTGCCGGCAAAATGAGAAAATGTCGGTAGTGATACGTAACGAGGCTTCCGGGGGATAAATGTAAGTCCCTCGAGCAATATATTCTTTGAGCAGATCATTTTGCACAGTGCCGGAAAGATGATGCGCGGCGATGCCGCGCTTCTTGGCTACGGCCAAGTATAACGCGAGGAGAATGGCAGCGGTCGCGTTTATCGTCATCGAAGTCGAAACTTGGTCCAGCGGGATCCCTTCGAACAGTACCTGCATGTCTTCCAAAGAATCAATGGCCACTCCAACCTTACCGACCTCTCCCGCCGCTTGAGGGTGATCCGAATCTAAACCCATTTGTGTGGGAAGATCAAAAGCAATGCTTAAACCGGTTTGCCCTTGATTCAGTAGATAACGATAGCGGCGGTTTGATTCTTGGGCGCCGGCGTAGCCTGCGTACTGCCGCATCGTCCATAATTTGGAGCGATACATGGACCGATGAATTCCGCGGGTAAAGGGAAATTCACCGGGCATCCCTATATCCTTGGAATAGTTGATGCTCTGAGTATCGTCCGGCAAGTAGATCTCCTTAATTCGGAGACCGGAACTGGTGGTAAAATTGCGCTTACGGTCCATGCGAGTACCTCCTTTGCCAGCTATAGATACCACAAGACGCCGCGTCATTGCAATCCGGGGAAAGGGCCGGGCTTAACGGTCTTTCTTTGTTGACAAGAGATTACTTTTTGCTCTATGATTAAGAAAATTGAACTCGCTTGGTTACTAAGCCATCTTTATCTTGCTGCGGAGGGAAACCTGGAATGCCGGATGATGAATTAAAGATCTTGATGAATAAGCTAGGGCAAGCCATTAATGAGACCCTGACGGAGTCCCCCAAAGTTAACGTTTCCATACAGAACATTAAAGATGCAGGCTACGAAGTCTTCTTGACCATTGAAGCGGCGGCGGTCGGAACCAAAAAACCTAAATCAAAAACGGCTTCCGAATCGTTGGTCGCCTTGGACAAGAAAGTCAAATTGCGGCTTACTCCCGACGATGCTAAGTTTCTTAAGCAACTTAAGATCAGCGTAGACGATTATAGTATGGAATAGACGCGGTCTTAGATTTCACCGCCTATCTCGTGAACACTTGTTCGTGCGCGTTACGGAAGTTCAAGTAGATTGTGTCACCTTGATATAGCCCCGCAGGCTCTCTCGTGGAAGTTCGTTCCCTGTGCGTCACACGCCGCCACCTACAATAAGAATTTGACCGGACATGCCCCACGCATTTAATCTTCAGGGTTTCATTCGTCAAACTTCCAAGGAGTCCAGCCACCGCCAGCTTATATCTAATTACGTAAATGATCTGAAAATACGGCAGAGCGAACACGCGCGTTCGTTTATTACGTGAGTAATTCCCGCCTCGGCGCCTTTTCGTCAATCTCAGCAAAAGCAACGCGGAATTTTTTCTATACCCTGATGGGCGGGCTGTTCCATAGCATAAGGGCTATTCACTGTTACAGCTTTGACGTATAATACCCACATGGCGTTTATTGAAACGTCCATCTTCACCAAGTTGATTTACACCTATCTAACGGATGACGAGTATTTGGGGCTTCAAGGCTTTATGCTCAAATACCCGGATGCCGGAAAAATCGTGCCCGGTTCGGGCGGCGTTAGAAAGTTACGATGGGCCATGACGGGCAAGGGTAAGCGCGGCGGCGTGCGGATCATCTACTACTTAAAGAAACAGGACTGCGAAATCTGGATGTTGACCATCTCCGGTAAAAGCGAAGTGGAGAATATCCCGGCACACGTCCTGCGGCAAATTGCGGAGGAAGTAAAAAATGTCTGAGCGCAACATTGGTACGGAAATCCTTGAAGGCATCCGTGAAATCAAAGCCTATAAGGCGGGTCAGTTGGAGCTACGCACGCATAAGCTGAAGCGCCCGGCGCCTCCTCAACGAATCCGCGCCAAGCTTCAATTATCGCAAGCCGCGTTTGCCGGACTGATGGGGGTGAGTTTGCGCACGGTTCAAGATTGGGAACAAGGGCGACGCAAACCTAGTGGGCCAGCAGAGGCGCTATTAAGGATTGCCGAGCAACATCCCGAAGTATTTGTGCAATTGGCCTAGTGGTTTGCCAAGGGCCAGCCGTTCGCAGCGCTCATCCGGTTCAGGAAAGAAAGCCACTCTCATTTCTCCGTAGGGGGCTTGCGAAGTTGTTCGGACATGAGTTGTTGCCAACTGGTAAAGGATTTGAAGTTTGATGAACCCTCGATGGCCTTAACCGCAATATCTTGGACTTGGCTGTAGGCTTTCTCCAACTGCTGTGAGAGTTTGGCGATCTGCTCGTTTTGCTCTTTAGTCGTTTGCTCAAGAGAGGCAATGCGGGTGTTTAGCACATTGCGTTCACCGCCGATTTCCTTCTTCAAGAGTTCTTCTTTGTTCTTAGCGTCGGCCAGGACTTTCTCTGTCGCTTCTTTCACCGCCTTATTGACGGTAAGTTCCACTTCCTTTGGGAAAGTCGCCACTTTCTTTTGCAAATCGGCCAACTCGCCTTCACGCTGGGCTATCATTTTTTCCCGCTCGGCCAACTCTTTCTCCATTTCCTCTGTCTTGTTCTGGATTTCCCTTTCCAATTTGCCTTTCTCGTCTTGGAACTGATCCTTGGCCAGTTGTTGTTCTCTGGCGAAGCCGTACCGGTATTCCTCCTTTTCTCTTTCCCGCTTCTTTTGCTCGCCGGCCTCTCGCTCTTTCACCTCCGCCTCGCGGGCTTTCTTCTCTTTTTCCCACTCCGCCCGTATCGTCTGAATTTCTAAGGTTAGTTCCTCTTTGCGGGAAGCCATCTCGCTTTCGAACTCTTGCCGCTTTATGTGCTGAGCTTCCATTAAGGCCGCAAGACTCGACGCCGATCTTTGTATTTCAAAGATTTCTTGCAGCTCTTTGTCTTTAGCTTCAACCGCTTTGTTAATATTTCGGTACTTTTCGACTTCCTCCTCGAGACGGTCTGAGAGTTGGGTCAGCATCTTGCCGATTTCCATACGCAGATGGGTCGCCTCTTTTACTATCCCCTCTGTGGACAGGGCATCGGCGGTTTCCACGACTTTCTTAAGGGCCCTTTCTTCGATCTTCTCTTCCGGTTTCAATTCCGCCTCGCGCCTTTCCTGCATTTGCTTCTGCAACTCGTTGTAGGCGTCGATCATTTCCTGTTTGGTATTTGTCGTGGAAATCTTCTTGGGCTGAAATTTCCTCTCCGCCATAAAGTTATGTACCCATAAAAAAAAGGTCGTAACCGTTCAAGGGGTCTGCACTGACGTTGCCAGATGGATCAAACCAAAGTTTCCCCATAACGGCTATAGTGGTAGCATCCTTGGTTATCAGACCCCGCAAATGGAAACGCTGGATGCAATTTTCAAATCAACTCGATATCTTCAGTACACTTGCCGCCTTGACCAACCCCTTATCCAAGCTCCACAGCATGGAGGTCGAAAGAAGTGCAGATGCAAAAAGATGAATGTCTATCCAGCCGAGTCCACGACCATATAGGCGGTGGCTTTCAACGAAAGACAGAACCTCTTCGTGATTGGCGACTCGGGCGGCGGGAAGCGCTTGGAGGAGCCCGAGAATCTCTGCTCGATTCCTGAGTCCTCCGCAAGCCAACTCGCCGATGATGAACGGGTGACACAGCACCTTGTTCTCATAGAGCAAAGCGCGCAATCGTGGGTACCCTTCCGCAGGTGGTCAATCCACACGGAGGTGTCAACCAGGATCATGCTGCTCGTCCTTGGCGACGCCTCCTGATTGAAACGGCCTTCGGCTCGGTACCGCCCAGGTCGGCTAACCGTCGTGCGCTGGCGCTGGCAATCAGCGCCTCGAGGCCCAAGTGCACGAGGGCTGTCTTCTCCTTGACACCGGTCAAGCTCGCCGCCCGTCTGAGCAGCACGTCATCGATATTTAGGGTAGTTCTCATATGCACGAGTATGCACCGTTGATACAGATGTGTCAACCCCCGCTTTGTCTAGATAACATTCATTAGAAAGCACCGGAGTATTAACTAGCTGATAGTAAAAGACGTTAGCGTCAATGAAACAATGCAATGCCAAAAAAGGCAAACCGCCTGTCTACACTGATACAGAACCGGGAGCGGTAGCGACCGGATAAGCGCCCCGTATGGCCCATAGACCCAGTCGCTACCGCTCCCGGTTCTGTATCGGCTGGTGGCCCTACGGCGTCAGTGGTTGAATAGTGACTATTTCACGTTCCTCGCCATTTACATGCGGCGGGGCATCACTACATACTTATAAAGAAAGTCCTTCTTGGTCTGAGGCTCAAAGAGCACCTGTTTCTCGCCATCTTTAAACCAAAAAGCGACAGCCTCATCTCCCACGGCCGCAAGATACTCCAACAAATACTGCGCATTGAAACCAAAGGCTAAAGGCGTGCCCTTATAGGCCGATCCATCATCCGGCAAGGCCGGCGTAACGATCTCATGGGCTTCGCCTAGGTCGGAACTGCTGGCGCTTATTTCTAAGCGATCGTTGTCTACCCGCCAAAGAATCTCATGACTGATATCATCAGCCATGACATCAGCGCGACGAATGGCGTGCTCCATCTCTTCTTTACGGAGGATTAGGTGAAAGGGGTTTCCTTGAGGAATCACCAACTCGTAGTTGGGAAACTGTCCGGCGAGCACACGCGCCACCAAAATATGATCTTTCATCGCAAAATACAAGTGATTCTCGTCCTTGCCGAAGGCAATCTCCGATTCGTTTTCCTTTTTTTCACCGGACTCACCGGACGACTCTTTCTTAAACGTTAAGAAATCCGTCAATTTCAAAAGTTCAATCAAAGTCTTCTTGGGAATGAGCGCTCGTATTTCCATCGTCGCGCCGGCCAGGTTTGCGTTCTTACTGACAAAGGCCAGTCGATGCCCGTCCGTGGTCACCATAGTCATTGAATCCGGGCGCAGCAAAAGCAATGCGCCACTCAGCGTATATCGGGATTCCTCTTGAGTAATGGCAAAAATAGTACGGCTAATCATTTGACGCAGGACACCACTCGGCAAATCCACCTTTAAGGACGGAGAATCTTTTTTACTCTCTGCGCCCGATACATTGGTCGCCGTAGATGACTGATCCGGCTTACTCACGTTCAACCATGGCAACTCCGGTATCGACGGAAAATTATCTTTGGGCAGACCGACCATTCTGAAGTGAGCTTTTTGGCAAGTGACCGATAGCGACTCCCCATCGGTCATCTTCATGTGAATATCAGCGTCGGGCAAAAGGCGAACGGCATCAAAGAGCTTCTTTGCAGAAACCGTCAAGGCGCCGGGACGCCGCACCGAGGCTACACACTTACAACAAAGGCTGACATCCATATCGGTCGCCGTAATGGAAAGACGGTCTTCACTTGCATCGAGCAGTAAGTTTGAAAGTATGGGAATAGTATGCCGCCTTTCAACGACCCCCTGGACCAAGTTGAGTTCCCTGACCATGACATCTTTCTTAACGGTAAATTCCATAGATTTCTCCTACTTCTATTTTAAATTAAAATATAAAGTTGTTAGTAGTAGTAGTAGTAGGTGTTGTGGAAAAGTTAGTCGCTGGCATAGACATCTCGTTTTTACAACAGTTTAGCCTGTTAATCACGCTGTGGAAATTCTGTGGAAAACCTGTGGAAGACTGTGGAAAAAAAATGAGCACGGGAAAGCGGGAAAACTTTTCCACAGAATTTCCACAGGACGCCGCCGTCCCACGCAGCGGCGTCCGTGATCAAGCCTAATCAATGGAGCGAATTATCCTGTGGACAACATTGTGGAAATCTTTGTTCGCACGCATAGACTTCTCCACTTTCTGTGTGGAATGCAACACGGTGGTGTGATGCTTATTTCCAAACTCTTTTCCAATCTGCGGCAGAGAATAGCTGGTTAGTTCCTTACAAATGTACATGGCGATCTGCCTTGGCTCGACAATGAGTTTTGCGTTGTTTTTGGATTTGATCAGCGAGGGCTTCAGGTTGAAAAACTTAGCGACGGTCTTGATAATAAGGTCGGGTGAAACGACTTTCTTGCCTTCCGTCACAATATTGCGAAGCACGATACGAGCATAACTGGTATCGATCTCGGCGCCCTCCATTGAGGCATAAGCGATGAGCCTGATCAAGGCTCCTTCTAATTCACGTATATTGGATTTTACGTTCCGGGCAATGAAATCGGCCACTTCATCACTCACCGGAGCTTTCTCAAGCTCGGCTTTCCGTTTTACAATGGCCAGGCGAGTTTCGTACTCCGGCGGCTGCAAATCCGCCGTCAGCCCCCATTCAAATCGGGAGAGCAGCCGCGCCTCAAGCCCGGAGATTTCTTTAGGCGGACAGTCGCTCGTAATGACAATCTGCTTTTGCGAATCATATAAGGCATTGAATGTGTGAAAGAATTCTTCTTGGGTGCGCTCCTTATTGGTCATGAACTGTATGTCGTCCATGAGAAGAACGTCGATGCTGCGATACCGCTCACGAAACTGCAGCGTCTTATCGTACCGGATAGATACCACCAAGTCATTCATGAACTTTTCAGCCGAGATATAAGCGAGCCGCAGTCGGCGATTTTGGCATTGAATGAAATGACCGATGGCTTGTACTAAATGCGTCTTGCCCAAGCCGACGCCGCCGTATAGGTAAAGCGGGTTATAGGCCTTGGCCGGCTGTTCGGCCACGGCACGCGCGGCGGCGTGAGCAAACTGGTTGCAAGACCCCACCACAAAAGCATCAAAAACATATTTCGGGTTCAGCATGCCATCCGTTTTTCTTAGTTCATCTCCGTTGGATTCCTTAGGCGGAACGGTATCGCTGTGCCCGTGATCTTCAACCAAAAATGTAATCCATTTCTGGCCGAGATTAGCATCGCTGACCGCCTCATTAATCAAGGCGGTGTAATTGTCGGTCAGCCATTTTTTAAAATATTCGTTGGGCACTTTCAAATACAGTTTCTTATCATCCATCGAATGAAAAGCGACTGGCCGGAACCATGTATCAAACGTCTGTGTGTCGAGTTTTTTCTTGATAGAAGAAAGTATTTCCTTCCACCTGCCTGCTGAATCAGCATGAGAAGAATTCATGGCTAACATAGTAGCATTGACCTAACCCGGACGAGCCGGAACCAATCAGGTAAAAATCCAATAATTGGAGGCGCTGTAAAAACGTCAAATACCCGCATGAATAAAGCGTGATAGGCTACCTCCAAAATATAAATTACCCGTTTCAGCACAATTTCATCTTGTCAGAGACTAAAGCAGCTTGGAAAGACAAAGAGAAAATTCAACCATCGTCGGTCAGAACCGCTCTCTCTTTCAATCGAAATTAATTAAGAAGTTGAAATTGCGTAAGCGTTCCTGACACGTAAACCGGCCTCCCTCACGATAACCCATTACTCTCCGCTACACCAAACGGTTAAGAGACACGATTACTTCTGCTGGCTATCGATAATCGATCCACGCGTCAGCAAGTTCACCCCTTATTCTTTAGAAAGGCTCTGCAAAATTATCATACTCCAAATGGGTTTGCAACAGAAAACTAAGATAAAAATTTTGTCATAATTCAAACGCTTGAAGGCAAAGGTTTTGCTCTTGAAAATAAATTTTATCTTTACGTTAATTTTTATGATGTGGCATTGCTGCGGCTGAGCGAGACGTTTTAAGTGGTTACTAAAAAACAGCTTGTAGTATTACCATCCACGCCGGTTCAATTTCTATATAGGCCAGTACTGAGTGGAATCAATAAATGGTGCTTCGGCACATTTGAATTAGATACGAAGGCAAGCCAATGGAGGATTTGCGCGGTAGCCGAAGGCTTGCCCGGGTTAGGCATATTGTTGCCTAATTCACTAACTGATTAAATGGGTAATACATATTTGGCATTTACTCCGTCGCGATGCGTGGCGGGGAGCGAAAACAATCCCAACGGGATTGCGGAACAAAGCCCAGGGTTGGCCGCGGGACGCGGCCAACCCTGGGAACGCGATGCGAAATGGTTGCAATCCCCAAGGGGTTGCGGCACGACCGATCCCAGGTTCGCCGGGAACCGGCGCAACCCCGGTGGGGTTGCGAATGTCCGCCGACCTTTTCCCAGGGTAGCTCGTTCCTCGCAACCCTGGGCTTTGCGACAGAATCCCGTTGGGATTCCAAACCCACGCGAGGCTTCAACCACACTTCATCATCCATCCCAAACATAACGTTCATCCCATTCCGGCTGGTGCTTCCGGAATAAGCCATTGCGGCCAAACTCGCACCGGCAGTTTCATGGTACCGTGGAGGACGATGAAGTATTCTAAATAATTCCAGATTCTCGGCATTGGTTGCATAGCCAAAGAATCCCGGCACGTTCCACGTATACCCAAATTTGGTTGCCTTGGCAGCGATGCTCAACCTTTATTGAGTAGAGCTTGTAGTACTCAGGGTCATCGCCGAGCGCTTCGTAGATGGTTTGCTCAAATGATAAGAGTCGGTCGATCTCGTTAAAGAACTGAGGTGCATCCATACGCGTTATCCTCCACTTCCCGATTGAATTCCGTGATAGCCGCCGAATCCACCTGCGGAAGTTCGTATAAACCGCCGGCTGGCCCCTTGGGCCGGCGTGCCAGAGAAGAGCGTAGGTCGCGGGATGGGTGTGTGGCCGCGGCCGGCGTAATAGAGCAGCCACCATGGAAAATGGGATCCGGAGCGGTGGTAGTACCCGCTTTCTCGTCGTTCTTTCGCGGCCAAGACCGCGCCTTTGTCGGTATAGGCTTGGGCGGAAAGTATCGCAAAATCGATACCGCTGTCGTGCAAAGCCTTAAAATAAGGATTCAAGTCGTCTTGCTCTTCCTGAACGTCTTGGTTGGAGCCTACGTACAAAATATGCTCGATGCCGGCGCTTTTTAATTGTGCCGACGAAGGTAGATCGGATTCCAGCAAGTAGTAGCGATTATCAAAGTCAGTATCCTTGACCGTCTTCGCAAGGCCCAGCCGGTTGGAGTCCATCATAAGGACGGGACGCGCGGCCGATGAAAGCGCGCCGGCTTTCTTTAATTTGTCCATCTCAGCCGCATAGTAGAGCAGTGCGCCCAGCACGCGCTCGGCTTTGAGGATGCCGCGTTGATGCGGCCAGTTGTTAAAGGTGGCTACCGGCTGCAACTTGCACTCGCGGGCCAGGGCAACGCCCCAGACTACGGTTTCTTCGCCCGGCAGATCAACGATCAGCATCGTGTTGTTCGGAACTCTCTCATGCCGGGCAAAATTGCGGGCTTGCACTTCAGCGGCCTGGGCCGCTGGCGTGTATATAGGCTGTACCTTTGATCCGATTTCATCCAGCGCCGAGAAGAGAGTAGGTTTGGCAAAGGGTGTCCAGGGGCTGTCAGGGACCGGAGACCAAGCCTCCAGCAGCTTTCGGCTTTGCCGAAAATCCTTCCACAGACTGGAGCCAATGCTATCCGTGACGCGCCCGTCAGAAAAATCCAAATGGGCCGGCGACAGCGCCGGGTAATCCGATTGGCAGCCGGTGACCCATGCCAAGTTCAGCCCTAGGCCAACCGTAAGTATCTTTCGATGAGCTTTCATCTTGCTCCAATTCAGACATTAAGACAAGCGGCAAGATGCCGCTTCCACCTTCCCGATCTTTCGATGAGCTTTCATCTTGCTCCAAATCAGACATTAATCATACGACGAGTGTGGCGACGTTGAGCGCGTCATAGGCCGTGCGCGGCGTTGGGGAAAGCCGTGTATAGAGCCCGGCCACTTCCCCGCCAATAACATAAACCCCATAGCAGGGATACATCTTTTTGTCTTCATGAAGCACCGGCCTGGTATGGAAATATTCCTGCACGGTCCACTGCTCCGGCTCATAGGCGGCAATATCCGCAAGCGCTTGTGCCCATTCTTCCGGCGTAGCGCAATCCCCGAGCAACACTTGTTCGCCCATGCGCCCATGGGCGCGCTTGAGCACGAGCTCGGCCTGCCGGCTCTTATACTCGTGCTGCCGATCGCGCCGAAACCCTATCGTTCGTGGAACATGTTTCTGAATGAGGTCTTGCTCTCTCCTTGAAAAAAGATTTTGCTGTTTCCACCAGAACGCACTGATCTTTTTGTTTTGACAGATAATCTGCGCAAATGGATTAACCTGGGTCGTTAGGTCGGAGCATATGCGCAAAAACTCCTGTCGTGGTCGGTACGCCAGCGCACTCAGCCAATCCGCCGGGTAATACCGATAGATGACGTCGATCCGCTCGCCGAATAACTCCGCATGGTTTCCGCGCCGCTGCAGATTGATCGGGCTACCCAGCAGTGTGCGGATTCCGCGCTTGGTCAGATAATTTCGAATGAGTTGCGCTACCTGTAAGTCTTCGGAGAATCCGGTGGCGTACAGTACGGCGACGGTCTTGTCCAGCGAATCCCCCACCAAGGCCTGCTGCAGTGCGGCGAGCAGGTGATCCGGATTGTAGTGTTCGGGGAACTCGCGGCCCAGCAGTTGATTGAGGCCCACGGCTTCCGGGTGTCCACCCGGCACGTCGGTATTGAATTCGGCCGCCTTCCACTGACCCTTGTAAGTTTGGCAGAAGTCATAGCGCGCTACCAAGCTAACGTAACGCGACGGGCGTCCGCGGTCGGAGTCCAGCGCTTGCTGTTCCACGCGCGAGAACCCGAACGGCCGCCGCAAGGCCGTATTCTCCATAACCATTTGTATGGTCTTCTTGATCAACCGATCAAACTGGCGTGCCAGGCTCACCAACTCTTCGTAGTCTTGGCGCCGTAGGAAAACTGGAGTCGCCGATACGCAGCAACGGCCGTTAATATAACAATCCCACTTGAAATAATCGGTCGATAATGAAGTGACCAATTCGCTGAGCAACATATTAGGCTCTTCCAACCCAAATCCTGAAACGAGGATCTTAAAAAAAACGGAAACCCCAGCGACTTCCCGCTTTCATTTCAGCACGGGCGATAAGGCCGCGGCGATAACGATCGCAAAAGAGATAATGACGGCGCCTACCACAAGGCCCACGCTTAAGTTGCCTTTCCTGATTTCTTCCCATTCATCAATAGGCGTAATCCAGGAGAATACTCGCAAAAGCAGTGCGAGGGAAACGGCCATTGAGACGGCTCCCGTCAACGCCCAACCTCCCGCAATCAGGTAATCCGTGAAAACCCCCATAATGCTCCCCTTTCTATTTGGCGGCTAACTGTTTGGCGTAATGGTTAATTGGAGAAATTCTCCTCGTCGTGTTATTGATACTCCAAGTATACTGCACTTCTAAGCGGTCATCGGTGTTCTGGAAGACGACGGCGATCCAGTGCTCATTGCCCTCAGACCTGACAGCCAACCAAGTCTTGAACTTGCGCTTTGGGTCGCTGTGGTTGACCAGTTCCGCCATCTTCTTATTGCCCAGGAGAAGATTGTCGTAAGCGACTTCTTGTTCTTTGGTTCTGGAGATTGTTGCTGGCTCGGTCGGCGTGATCGGCAGCGGTTTCTTAATTCCCACCGCAGGTACCCTGGCCGTTTGAGCGGCGGGATCTTCGCCCGCATCCGCGGCGCTGACCCATACCGGCTTGTGCGGCCCCATTTTTAATGTTACCTGCGACGGCCGGCGGACGCCGGCGGGCGCCGGCGGCATTTCGGCAATTGTTCGCGCATGTATTTCAACATGAGTTACCGTCTCCTTTTCCGGAGTTTTGAAAGCGGCCTGGTAAAGTACGCCGATACGGGAGAACGTCTTGATCCTGACGCGGTTAAATGTCGCCAGCAAGACCACTGTATAGACGACCGTAATAACCAGAAGCGTGTAAATAAGTAATCGCCCGTTCAATTTATGTGACACGGGGTGTTCCTCTGCGGTGAGAAAAGAGCACGGCCGCCCTTTTGCGACGGTGCGCGGCTGCCGTTGTAAAGCCGACCTCCCGCTAGAAAATCGCGACGTTTGCGCCAACGTGTTCTTGAAAATTGTAGGCTAACCGAGCGCGCCACGGCCGTCTAAACCTCCGGCTTCGTAGTATCGTTCTCCGGGGCCTCCGACGTGTAGGGCCTGTAAGTGCCGGGGCGTTTCCTTTGTAACAGATACTCCTTGATGAGTGCGTCGAGATCGCCGTCCAACACGCGCTCGGCGGTGGGGATCTCGAGTTTTGTCCGGTGATCTTTTACGAGTTTATAAGGGTGCAGCACATACGAGCGGATCTGGCTGCCCCATGCAATCTCCATCTTGGCGTCTTCAATGGCCGACAATTCCTTGCGTTTCTTTTCCATTTCGTGCTCAAACAAGCGCGCCCGCAAAATTTTCATGGCAAAATCGCGATTGCGGTGTTGGGAACGCTCGTTTTGACACTGGACCACAATGCCCGTGGGTAGATGCGTGATTCGAACGGCGGAGTCCGTGACATTAACATGCTGGCCGCCGGCGCCCGAGGATCGATA
>JACOSC010000308.1 GCA_016179055.1 Acidobacteriota bacterium | reverse complement strand
GGCAATTTTGTCATAGGTTAACGGTAATCCGTTGAACACCGACAAATTCAGACGATTTCACTTCCGCGCCTGCCACTTCAAGGCAGAGTTCAATGGCCTCTCGAATCCGTTTCATGAGTGTGTCCAAAGATTTTGCTTGAGAGTGACAGCCTCTCAGTTCGGGAACCGTGGCAACAAAGTACCCTTCGGCATCCCGCTCAATTACCACGCTAAATTCTTTTTTCATGTTACACCCCGCTAATAGTGGCAATCCCAATAATAGCAGAATATCCTGCTTAAAAACAGAAAATGAGAAACCAAGTCAGAGCAGAATTACCCTGGGGAGCTACATCGACTTGGCGGCGAACTGTTTTTCGTCAACGGAGTCCTCTGCCCTTGACAACCACGGGCCTCATAGGTGTTTGGCGGCGTTCCTTTTCACTTCGGGCACCCCTGCAACGCGACCAGGGCAGCGAGCGCAGCGTCCTTCTGGTCTTTTCCCCAAGGCGGCCCGACAGACTTGCCGAGCGTCGCAGTCTTCTTCATTAGGCCGCTCACCGTAGCCCCGAGCGCACTCTGCGCGCGCTTCGTCAGCAGCTTCTCCGGGATCTCGGCTGGCCTCAGTCCGCACGCTTTGGCGGCGCGGACCAGCGCATCCCGAAACAGAACGCCCTCGGCCTTGTGCATGCGGAAGTGCACCGCGAGGATCTCCTCGACGCTCCAGTCGGGCATAGGACTGCCGACAAGCACGGCGCAGGCTGTAACCTCGTTTCCCCGCTCTTGCTCTCGCTGCACTGCCGTTCGCATCTCTCGGACCGCGATCCGGTGCGCCGCTTCGACGCCGCGCTTAACCACATCTCGCGCCGCATCAGGCTGCAAGTTCTCTGCAGCGTGATACGGCTGCTTGGCCCACTCGTCCTCAACCAGCTCGATACGGCGCCGGTCGACTACCAGGAAGTCGCCGTCACGTTGGCCGACGACGACAAGGGCTGTCCAGCCCGAATGAGCTTTCATCCCGAAGGCAACCTTCATGACTCGAACCTCACGCTTTGTCCTGCTCCGGGGTCCACGTCGAAATGCACGCCGCCCAACGCTGCGCTTCAGTGGTGAGCTATCAATCCGAGAGTTTAAGAGATTATGCCTCTTCTCAATAAATCGGGGTAAGGAATTATCCCAAAAATGTCGGAGCCCACGGACTCATGTCGCCGCCAAATCTTGGAAGAAGCCCTTACCCAATTTATGGAGAGGATACCCGCCGGCCCTGAAAGGGCCGAATAAGATAGCCGGGGGTAGAGCGCAGCGCAACCCCCGGTGCTTCCCGCCCCCACGTTTCGACCCTGAAGGGGTCGAACCCCACCGCCGTCCGTTCCTTTCGGCGACCCCTTCAGGGTCGAACGAACTCCGGTCATGCCCGACCGGGGGTTCCGCTTCGCTCCACCCCCGGCTATCTTAGGTATCCCTTTCAGGGATATTAGTGGCCGGCATACGCGCGTCCCACGGCCTGCCGTTAGGCAGTCAGGACCTCAGACTACTCTCTAGAAAATGGTACTCTCCCTCGAGAACACCCGCGGTCTTTCCCACTTCGGCGGCTGCAGGGTCGCTGACGAAGGTTCGCGCATTGTCAAGGTTAGCGACCTCGAACACAAAGAACACATGGTTCGGTTCCTCTAAATCGCGCCAGAGATCCCGCAGACGGAGTCCGGCCGCGCCATGCGCTCGGGTGTGAGAGTCCAATACAGCCTTCCACTTCGCGAAGTCCGCGACGCGGTTTCGGCATAGCGTCACGATCATGGTCTGCTCCTTGTATTTCGATCTGCCCAACACTGCGTTAAGCAGTGAAGCGTCGCGCCGTTCCAGCCATGCGACGCTTCGCCATTTTCGATGCATTGCGATGGGGACCGCTCATGCCTTATCGACGCCCATGAGCCGCCGGATCGGCAAGTTGTCCGCATACACCTGCCAGAGAGTTACGCGGTCACCCTGAACCTCTGCGCGCCATGCGGCGGGTACTTCCCATCGGTGGCTGGGATCGACTGGCGCTTTAGGGGCATAGGTCCCGCCCGCTCTCCCGAACGCCGCGACGCTTTGGTGGGACGAAAAGAGCGCATCTATCCTGATCCAGTAGTCAGGCACCATTGCGAAGTACTGTCGCCAGGCTGCAAGCATGGCGGTCCGGCCACTGAGCCGATTGTCGAGGGCATCGATGAAGAGATGATCGTCGGTCATCAGGTCACTCAGTGCGATGGGATCATGAGCGTTGATCCGCGCTACAAAGGCGGTCACCACTTCCTCAGGCTTCATCACCGAAGCTCCACATAACGGTCGCATTCAGCGGTGGCGCGTAGAAAAAAGAAGCGCCATCCGCGGCGACGCAGTGCTAAACCCCAGGTCGATACGACCACCGCCAGACCCTGCCAACCTCAGTGTCATGGGCTTCACCGACAAGACGCAGCCCGACCTTTTC
Source organism: Acidobacteriota bacterium (assembly GCA_016179055.1). Taxonomy (GTDB): domain Bacteria; phylum Acidobacteriota; class UBA6911; order JACOSC01; family JACOSC01; genus JACOSC01. The sequence goes on along the minus strand of JACOSC010000308.1, from coordinate 24,593 downwards.
AAGAATTCGAGTCGACGCGTTGCGCTCAGGCAAGGTGAAGGCGACCACCTCGCGAACGGCCCCCGACTGCAGCGCTCGATCCAGTAATTCTCTGGCCATCGCCGTCGCGTAGCCCCGGCCCTCGAACTCAGGGAACGTGAAATAAGCGATCTCAACTGTGCCATCAGCCTCCGGGCCATGCGTGAACCCGCACGTGCCAATCACCAGTGCCTGCTCTTGATCGGCCGCCAGAAACCCACCCCACTCCGGCGCTCGAGGCGCCTTACTGAGCAGAGCCAGCGTCTGTGAAACAACCTCTCGGACCACTGCCTGGCTCTCGCCCAAGGAGGCTCCATACGCCCTGCCGAAATCGCCGCTCGTTTCCTGGGCGACCCGCCGAAGGCTGTCGTCGATTCTGATCAGCCGTATGGAAGGCATACTGCTTCGTCTCTCCTGTGGTCTAACGTTCGCCAAAACGGGCATTAAAAAGTGGGGCGACGAAGGACCGATTGCCGAGAGGAAGATCAAGTGTATGGATCGCCTCTGTCCCTGCCTGTTGTAACTGCTTAGCCCATCGCCGCGGGAGTTGCGCATCACCAGAAATTTCATACTGAAACTGGCTCCAAATGTTTAATTTGACAGAATCGGGCAGCGAAGCTTAAGACTGCCAGGATGTCTTCTCGTTCGAGATCTTGGTAATCCACCAGTATTTCGTCAATTGTCATTCCCGAACTGAGTAGTTCAAGAATCATCTCCACCGGATAACGCAATCCCCGAATCGTCGGCTTGCCGTGACAGATTTCCGGATTAATGGTTATGCGTTCAATTAAGCTCATAAATCACCTCAGACTGAAACTTTATCAAAATCAGTTCTCTATCTGGTGGGATGCGTGAGTGCCTAACTATTGTTTATCCGGCTTCGGAATAAAATTCCGACCCGCTTCTTTTTCCGAAAAATTCCCATCTTAGCGGGTAACAGGGTATCGGCAGGACTACGGACTCCCCGGCCGCCGCGGTTCATAAGGTGCGCATAGATCATCGTCGTTATTACATATTTGTGGCCGAGCCATTCCTGTATCGTCCGAATGTCGTAGCCATTCTCTAGCAAGCGTGTGGCAAAGTAATGCCCACCATGCCGCATGCGGCATAGGCGACAAGATATGCTACAGTCTCCCGGGCAGCCCAGATCATTTTATTATCGGGCAATGACGCGTGCCTTAGGCTTATCTGCGCTTCCGTCCTTGGTTAGACGGGTGACGGCCGTTTTTCCATTTTCCTTTCTGTAGCCGCGCCGCCTTATGAACTTGTAATGTCGCTAAGAGCTCGAGTTCCTTCTCCATCTTCTTGTAGTTTTCGAATCGCGACGCCTCGAGCGTTCCCATCTTGACCGCCTCCTTCACGGCGCAGGTGGGCTCTTCACGATGCCGACAATCTCGAAAGAGACAACCCTCGGCCAGCGCCGCGATATCCGCAAAGGCGCTCTTGAACCCTTCCTCTCCAACCCATAACTGTAACTCGCGCAGGCCGGGCGTATCTACAATCAACGCTCCCGAAGGCAACAAGATCAATTGGCGATGCGTCGTCGCGTGTTTTCCGCGTCCGTCCGTGTAGCGAACCTCCCGGACTTGCTGCAAGGGCTGGCCGGCGAGGACATTCGTCAGAGTTGATTTGCCAACGCCGGATGATCCCAAGAGCGCCACGGTTTCTCCTGGGCTGAGGAAGGATTGCAGCGTATTTAACCCGCTGCCTTGGGTGGCGCTGATTACTCGTATGGGGATGTTGTGCGCCACCGATTCCACCTCGGTAATTCGTTGCGCGACTTCCGCGCATAAGTCCGACTTATTTAGCACAATAACGGGATTGGCGCCGCTGGCGCGGGCCATAATCACGTAGCGTTCGATTCGACGTAAATTAAAATCCGCATCTAACCCTGACATTAAGAACACGGTTTCGATGTTCGAGGCCACGATCTGTTCTTCCGTTGGGGACCCGGCAACCTTGCGGGAGAATCTGCTTTTTCTGGGGAGTATATGATGAAGGGTGGCTTTGTCTTCATTGCCTAAGATTTGTATGACGACCCAGTCGCCTACCGCGGGAAGGTCTTGTCGGCTCGTCGCCAAATAATGCAGTTTTCCGGAAAGTTCGGCCCAGAGCTCGCCATGCTCGGTATAGACTCGGTAGAAATTCTTATGCTCAAGGACCACTCGGCCCACGGAAAAGCCGGCTTCGGCGTGTTGTTTAAAATGGCTTGCAAAGTATGAGTTCCAACCAAATGTTTCCAGCTTCAAGCGTGATCCCTCACATGATTACGATGGGTGACCGGCTCTCTGCGCCAAGCTGATTCATCATCGGCGCCCGCCGCCCCCGGCTGCAGAAGATCGCCTTCAAAGGAGATCTCGAAGGGCTGAAGCGCCGATCGCCCGCGTCGGTTCCGATTAAGATCAATGGTGTGGCCAGTCCTTACTGTACTAAAGACCTTGGACAATTTCAACCGGCGGACGTCGACGTCGGTCGGCAAGAGTGCGCCGAGGCCCGGGACCGTCCCGAAGATGACGGGGACGATCGATCTGGTATTGTTGATGAGATTTTGATACATTCCTTTTCGGCCTTTCCGAGTTATCCAGCCACGATCTTAGATCGGCGCTGATCAACCTCGGCGCCTATCGGCCCGGTGACTTGGCCTACTAGAAAGGGAGACGGCCAGCGACGTACTATAATTCGAGAGCAGAGGGGCGACGATGCAAGCCTATCATGACATGGTCAAGTACGTTTTGCAGAACGGCGTACGAAAAGAGAACAGAACCGGCGTGGCTACGCTGAGTTGCTTTGCCTATTTCTATCGAGTGAATCTGCAGGCAGGCTTTCCCTTGCTTACCACCAAAGCGATGTATTTTGAGTCCATGCTGCACGAGCTTTTTTGGTATTTAAGCGGCGAGGAACATATTCGCGGGTTGCAAACCAAGACCCGTATATGGGACTCGTGGGCCGATGCTGAAGGTCGTTTGGAGACGGCGTACGGAAGATTCTGGCGGCGCTATCCCGTGCCCAACGTGGGATTGCCCGGTGAAAAATGGGGAACCCGATGGGTCAATGTTGATCCTGCTACCGGCCGGAAAGTTTTTGACCAAATTCAATTCGTTGTCGATACCTTGAAGGAGATCAAGCAAAACGCTCAAACTGCCAACCTTCGTCGGATGGTGATAACGGCCTGGCACCCGGGCAATGCCGCCGAAAGCAAATTGCCGCCGTGCCATTATACATTTTGTCTCAACGTCCTGGGGGATAAGCTGAATTGCCATCTCACGCAGAGATCCGCCGACATCGCCTTGGGAGTGCCATTCAATTTAGCATGCTATTCCTTGCTGACTATGATGCTCGCCAAGGAAACCGGTTACCAAGTCGGCGAATTTGCCCACACACTGGTTGACGCCCACATTTATGAGAACCATCGGGCGGGGCTTAGGGAACAACTGGAACGGGCGCCCCGGCTACTGCCCACGATTAAGCTAGCCGACAAGCCCTTCCATGACCTGCGCTTTGCCGATGTGAAACTGGAGAACTATCATCCGCATCCCGCCATTAAGTTTGATGTTGCGGTGTAGCCAATTATGATCAGCATTATTGCGGCCATGACCAAGAACCGAGTGATCGGCAAGGGCAATCGCTTGCCCTGGCACATTTCCGAGGACCTGAGGACTTTTAAGCGACTCACCACGGGTCATACCATACTGATGGGACGAAAGACTTTTGAATCCATTGGGAAACCTTTACTCCACCGGAATAATATTGTGATCAGCTGCTCGCTGTCGCCCTTGGACGGTGTAGTCGTGTGCCGCGACCTGAGCGAAGCTTTGCAATGTGGGAGAGCTTATGGCCGCGACATTTTCATAATTGGCGGCGGTGACATCTTTGCGCAAGCGTTGCCATTCACCGACCGTATGTACATTTCCTATGTCAAAGCCAATTACGAAGGCGACACGTACTTTCCCGCTTTTAGTGAGGACGACTGGACCATCGAACGGAAAGAAGACCATGCCGATTTCCAGTTAGTTGTTTATAACAGAAAGAAATCTGCCTAGATCTTTACCATTGGGCTGGCGGTGATAGTTCGTTGGCCAATGGCGTTTCCGGCGATCCAGCCGGTCGACCAGGCCTGTTGCAGGTTAAAGCCGCCGGTCAATCCATCCGCATCGATGATTTCGCCGGCCAAATACAATCCGGCGGACCGTCGACTCTCCATCGTTTTTAAATCAATTTCCTTCAATGAAACCCCGCCGGCTGTGACAAACTCCTCTTTGAAGGTTCCTCTCCCCGAGATCTCCAACACGCAATGTTTGAGGGTTTGGCATAGACGCCGCAGGCTTTTTTGCGAGACGACGCTCCAGGTCCACTTCGGCTCAATTTCATGGACCGTTAACAGTCTCTCCCAAAAACGGGCGGGCAGTTCCGCGGGTCCGGCATTGCCGATTTGCTTTCGCGAGCAGGCCGCTTTTAAGCGGAGCAGTGCGGAGCGTAGCTCTTCGGCGTTGTGATCCGGAAAGAAATCTAGAATCAGCTTACTTTGATATTGGGCGGCGTGCAGCAAACGGGCGCCCCAGGCGGAGAGCCGAAGCGTCAAGGGACCGCTCAATCCCCAATGGGTAATCAATAACGGTCCGGCTTGGCGTATGGGATTTTGGCCGGCAACCTGTAAGCACCCGACGACCCTAGGAAAGCTGAGACCCGCCAAGCCGTGCAGGAGCGCGTCGCTGATCTTAAACGTGAAAAGGGAGGGGATAGGAGGCACGACGGTATGTCCCAACTGCGCGGCCCATTGCAGGCCCTGGCGCGCGCTGCCGGTGGCTAGGAGTGCGACGTCCGCTTCATACACGTGATGATCCGTGTGAATGGCGTAGACGTCCCCCAGTCTCCTTATCGCGAGGACCGGGCACTTAGTGATCACGAATATCTTGGCGGCTTCGGCGGCTTGGGTCAGGCTATCGGTGATGGTCTGGGAATTATCGGTGATGGGAAAAACTCGACCATCCGCTGCGGCTTTGAGAGCGACGCCGCGCGATTCGAACCAATGAACCGTCTCTCTTGGGCCAAACCTGGCAAAGACACTGTACAACTCGCGCCGACCTCTCGGATAGTTCTCAACTAAGCGTGGGACGTCGTAGACCGCGGTGGTGACATTGCAACGGCCGCCGCCGGAAATCTTAACTTTGCTGAGCGGTAAGATCGCCGATTCGAGCAGCGTAACCTTTAAAGACGGGTTGACTGCTTTAGCTCGCAAGCTGCCAAAAAACCCCGCCGCTCCGCCGCCAATTACCACCAAGTGCTTTTCTCTCATGAATCCGATGCGCGATTAAATATCCGATGGCCGGCTTTGCCTTTCGCGTAAACCACGCTCGTCCGCCATGGCCGGCCACGGAAGTCATTATAGCATTTACTGGGATAGCGTATGAAAAAGGTCGTAACGGCTCAGACCATGGAGGCGGCACTGATACAGAACCAGGAGCGGTAGCGACCGGGTGCGCGCCTGGCGACAATGTGCCGACCCGGTCGCTACCGCTCCCGGTTCTGTAATGGCAAGCGTCCTTATGAGTCGGAGTCAAACCTGGCTTGACGCTGCCTTAGTTGGTTTGGTAGACTTCCTCAGCAAAGGCCGCTGCGGCTTTTCTTAGCAGAAAGAGCGAGATGAAAAAGTCTTTGGCTATTTTAGAATTTGATCTCCTTAAGGAGATGGTGTCTCGATTTGCCGGCTCAGGCATTGGCGCGGAGCGTATACGACAATTGGAGCCTTATACGGACGGCGCGGCCCTTCGCCTCGAGTTGGAAAAAATGGCCGAAGCCAAGGAGTATATCGAAGCGCAGGGTGCGGTGGATTTCTCGCCGCTCCAGGATCCGCAAGCGATTTTGGCCAAACTGCGCATATTGGATCTGGCGCTCGAGCCCGGGGAGATTCTTGCACTGCTGCGGGTTATCGAGCTGAGCCAGCGCGTACGTAACGCGCTGCACGGCCTTTACAACGAGTACCCGCGCTTGAGCAAATTGGCCCATGAAATTCCCAACCTGAAAGCGCTCTCATCGAAAATCGAGGGTAAAATACTCCCGTCCGGCGAATTGAGCGATGGCGCCAGCGCTGAATTGCGGCGGATTCGCATCAGTGTTAAAACCACGCAATCCCGCATTCAGCGCCTACTGGAACATTACCTGGTCCGTAAAGAGAGCGATAAGGTGCTGCAGGACGATTTCGTCACCATTCGCAGCGGTCGTTTTGTCGTGCCGGTCAAGGTGGAACAAAAGCGAGCGCTGAGCGGCGTCGTGCATGGCGCCTCGTCCAGTGGGGCTACGCTTTTTGTCGAGCCGATGGAGGTCATCGAGCCTAACAACGATCTGATACGGTTGCAAGAACAGGAAGCCCAAGAAGTGGCGCGGCTGCTGGCGCTTTTTACGGATTACCTGCGAGCCGAGGTCGAGCCGCTGCGAATCTTGGTCGATCGCTTGGCCGAGTTTGACGTTTTGTTGGCCAAGGCCAAGTTCGGCCGGCAATTTCGTTGTGTCATTCCGGTGGTTAATCAGGAAGGACGGTTGCATTTGCAGGATGCCCGCCATCCGCTGCTCGAAGAAACGCTCACCGCGCAGGGCCGGCCGATAGTTCCGATTTCCATCGACCTTACTCCCGTGCAACCTGTGCTGATCATTAGCGGCCCCAACACCGGCGGAAAGACCGTGGCTCTCAAGACCATCGGCCTATTAACCTTGATGGCGCACGTCGGTCTTCCGACGCCGGCTGTGGATGCCGTGTTTCCGCAGCTTCGACAAGTATTGGCTGATATCGGCGATCATCAATCCATTAAAGAAAGCTTGAGCACATTCTCCTCGCATATCATTAACATTGCGGAGATGGTGGAAAACTTGCGACTCCCCGGCTTGGTCCTGCTCGATGAAGTCGGGACGGGAACGGACCCCGATCAAGGCGCCGCGTTGGCCATCGCGATTATCGATTTCTTCCGCAAGCAAGGCGCTCTAGTAGTGGCGACCACGCATCATAACAGCGTAAAAGCGCATGCTTTCGCTACACCAGGTGTCGCCAGCGCGGCGGCAGAATTTGATGAAGCCTCGCTGCAACCGACGTACCGGCTAATCGGCGGTCTGGCCGGTCGCAGCAGCGGGCTACAAATTGCTCAGCGGCTCGGGCTGCGCGTGTCCATTATTGATGCCGCTTTCCGGCTCGTAGACACCAAGGAGCTGGCGGCCGATCAGTACTTAGATCGCATCCGCCATAAAATGGCAGATATTGATCAACAAGCGGCGGCGTTGGCCGAGCAGCGCGCCCAGCTCGAAGAAGCGGCGCGACGACGAGCGCGCGCGCAGGAGGAGAAGGAGAAAGAGGCTGCCCGCCTGCTCGCGGCAAAAGTGGACGCCTTGACGGTCGATTTTCAACAAAAGGCCGAGGCCTTGCTCAAGACCATCCACGATAAGTCGATCCGTCTCGAGCTTAAGCAAGAGGTGCAGCGGAAGGCGCTCCTCCTTCGAGAACAGCAGCGCCGGCAAGCGACCTCATCTCCCACCGCCGTCTCACCGGCGGCAGCCGAGTTCCAGGCCGGGGATCGTGTGCGGATCGGCAAGCTCTCTTTGCAGGGTACGGTAGTTCGTGTCGACGGCCGTAAAGCGGAAATCAATGCCCATGGAAAGTTAATTAAGGCCGCGGTCGATGATCTCGAGGGGTGTGAAAGCGCCGCGCCGGTCGCCCAGGGGATTAGCCTTCCTCACGGCATATACTTGGAATTGGCCGACGACCAGGAAACGTCGACTGAGTTGAACGTAATCGGGTGCACAGTGGACGAAGCGCTGGCGCGGGCCGATCGCTTCCTCGATCATGCTAGCGTAACGGGTCTGAGTGTGGTACGTTTAATTCATGGACACGGCACGGGGAAACTCAAAAAAGCGATTGCGATATTTCTTCAAGCCCACCCCCTTGTCATAGGCTTCGACCAAACGGAGAACCGCGGGGGGGTGACTGTTGCCAAATTGCGGAATTAAGTTGGGCAATGGGCGGCTAAAAAGTGAGGGCGGCGACGCCTTGATGGGCAGGGCGTCGGCGGAAACCTTTTTTTCCTACCCTGGTTTTTAAATCGGGCTTTATGTATTTCTCCGATAGTTTCATCGATAGCGTTCGCCGATCAGCTAACCTTGTTCGTTTGGTCTCCGAATTTGTATCCTTAAAGAAGCGCGGGCGAAACTATCAAGCCCTTTGTCCCTTCCATACCGAAAAAACGCCATCGTTCAACGTCAACGAGGAGAAACAAATCTTTCATTGCTTCGGTTGCGGGACCGGAGGTGACGTTTTCAAATTTATTACCTTGATAGAGCACATTACTTTCCCGGAAGCCGTACGCTTTGTGGCGAACCGCTGCGGAATTCCGATACCCGCGGGGGAAAGCTCGAAGCCCGTCAACGCCGAAGAGAAAGAGATTCTTTTTCAGATCCTTAAGATGGCCGGCCAGTTTTTCCATAAAGCCCTCATTGATGAAGGGGAGGGGCGCGCCGGCCACCAATACCTATTGGAGCGCGGCGTTTCCAGTGAAACCATAGCTCGGTTTCAGTTGGGTTATGCGCCGGGCGCCGGTGATCGGCTTTTCCGTTTTCTGTGCGCGCAGGGGTTTGCGGCGGAAGCCATCGTGCAGTCCGGGATCGCCAGAAAATCCGATCAGGATGGAAGCTACTTTGATTACTTCCGTCGCCGTGTGGTTTTCCCGATTTGCGATTTAAGCGAAAGAATCATCGCTTATGGCGGGCGGGCTTTGGGCGATGCCGTGCCGAAATATTTGAACACTCCGGAGACGCTGATCTATAGTAAAGGCCGCCATCTTTTCGGCCTGCATTTGGCGAAGCCGGCCATTCGCACTTCAAAGTTTGCGATTTTGGTCGAAGGCTACATGGATTTCGTTGTGCCCTATCAACACGGTGTCTGCAATATTGTCGCGTCTTTAGGGACCGGGCTCACCGACCAGCAGGTCAAGCTGCTCAGCCGTTTTACCCGCAACGTTGTTGTTAATTACGACTCCGACAATGCCGGCGTTACTGCCGCTAAACGCTCGTTGGAAATTTTCTTGTCGGAAGGGTTCAAGGTCAATGTCTTGGTTTTGCCGGAGGGGCAAGACCCTGATACATATGTTCGCGCGGTCGGGGCCGAGGCCTATAACGCCGCTCTCCGGTCATCGATCCCTTACCTGGAATTTGTCGCCGAAACCGCGCTGCGTGGGGAGGCCGATCTGCGCAGCGCCCGCAGCAAGATAAATGTTCTTAATACCGTCCTACCGTATTTGGCCAAGGTCAATAACAAGATTGAACGCGCCGAATATTCTTCCAAGATCGCGCAACGGATCGGGCTTGAGGATGAGGTTATTCTGGCCGAGCTCAAGAAAGCCGTAGCCGGGCAGCGCTTGAAGATTGAGGCGGACAAGCTGGCTCGTTCGGAAATTAAGCCCGCCGAAGCCAACTTACTGCGTACACTTATGGAGGATCCGACGCTTTGCCAATCGCTCTGGCCGCAGATCCAGGAGGATGATTTTACGGGACTGCGAACGGAGAAGATTTTCCATGTGGTCCTTGATTTGTATCGCCGCCGAGAAGAGGTCAATTATTCCAACCTCAAGCGAGGCTTGGCAGACGAGGACCTGCAGTTACTCGCGAAAGTATATTTCGAGGAGCAAGCTTATGCCAAAACCGCCACCGAAGCGGCCAGTTATCTCAGCGCCATTAGGCGGCTGCGCTTGGAGTTGCTGATGAAAGCAATTCAAGAACAAATTGTCCAAGCGGAACGAGAACAGAATGAAGAGAAGCTTCTCCAATATTATCAAGAGAAGCGGGAAATCACGCAACAGCTTTATGCGTTGTATCAGATTTAGCCGTGCAGCCCAGTCGGACCGTGGCCACAGCCGTCGGGGATTTGCCATAGCCCAGACCTGCTCGAGTGAAAAAATCCTTAATCCGCAGCGGCGCTCTGGCCGATAATAATGGGACGTAGGAAAGGAGATAAGCGATTTGTCTATCGAAGATAAATTTGATGAAGTCAAAGAGCTGATTAGCCTTGGTAAAGAGAAGGGATATCTCCTATACGATGAGTTAAATGACCTGCTGCCGGATGAGTTTAGTTCTTCGGAGGACTTGGATCGCCTATTTTCTATGATCGGATCCGCCGGCATCGAAGTGGTGGACTCTGAGCAGAAATTCCACGATGAGCTGAAGATCGATACGGACAAGCGGGGCGACGATTTGGATGAGGACCTGGACGCCATGTCCCCCTCCGACAAAGGCAGTGACCCGGTTCGCATCTATCTGAGCAACATGGGGAGCGTCCCATTGCTGAGCCGAGAGGGCGAAGTGGAGATTGCCCGACGGATCGAGCACGGTCAGCGCGTGGTCATTAAAGCCCTGTCTCGTTCGCCGATCATTGTGCGTGAGATCATTGAACTCGGCGAGCGACTTAAGAAAAGCGTTAACCATGTGCGCGAGGTGCTGGCCATTAATGAGGAGGAAATCACAGAAGCGCAGTTGAAGGCGCGCACGGACGATCTCTTGTCAAGAATCCTCCAGATTCGGCGTTTTGAACTAAAGGCCAACAGTCTGCGCATGAAGATGGCGCGTTGCAAGAAGGGCTCAAAACTTTGTCGCAGGTATTTGTTGGGGGTGGCTCGCTACCGGATTCCGATATCCCGTATCATAAGGTCCATCGGGTTCTGCCTAGCCGAAAGGGAACGTTTGGTGGGCACCCTGAGAGCCAAAGTGGATCAAGTGATGCTTCTGGAAAAAGAAATCCAGCGGCTTCGTCGCAGCCTGGAGGCGCCTCGCCGGCTTGAAGATAATAAAAAGATTAAGCGGCATGTAAAGGCGGCGGAAGTGTCTCTGCAGGCCATTGAGGACGAAACGTTGGCCGCGCCGGTTGAACTCAAGCGTGCGCTGGCCACGATCAAGAGCGGAGAGCTCGAGGCTGATGTGGCCAAGAAAGAGCTCGTCGAAGCTAATCTGCGCTTGGTGGTGTCGATCGCCAAGAAATATACCAACCGCGGATTGCAATTTCTCGATTTGATCCAGGAAGGAAATATCGGCCTAATGAAGGCCGTGGACAAATTTGAATATCGGCGCGGTTATAAATTTTCGACCTATGCGACCTGGTGGATACGGCAAGCCATTACTCGGGCCATCGCCGATCAAGCGCGCACGATACGCATACCGGTCCACATGATAGAAACCATCAACAAGCTGGTGCGGACCACGCGCACCTTGGTCCAGGAGCTCGGGCGGGAACCGACCTCCGATGAAATTGCGCAACGCATGGATCTGCCGGCCGGCAAGGTGCGGAAGATCTTACGAATTGCGCAAGAACCCATCTCATTGGGGACCCCTATCGGAGAAGAAGAAGACAGTCACCTCGGCGACTTCATTGAAGACCGTGCCGTGCTATCCCCTTGCCAGGCCATAATCAAACTGGATTTGCGCGAGCAGACGGAGCACGTCATGAAAACGCTTAGTTCGCGAGAAGAACAAGTTATTAAAATGCGATTTGGAATTTGGGACGGATACGAACATACCCTGGAGGAAGTTGGCCAAAAATTCAACGTTACACGAGAGCGCATCCGTCAAATCGAAGCCAAAGCCCTGCGAAAGCTACGCCACCCTTCGCGCAGCCGCAAGCTACGCGCCTTTCTGGAGGCTTCACGAAGAGACTAAATTCGTTTCTTGCCATATAGAAAAGCGCGCGTTTTCCTGATCGCCTCCCGGCGCCCGCCACCGCTGGCCGAGTCAGCGCAAGGGCACAATCGAAATGGAATTGGACAATTCGTTGCAGACGTAGGCCGTGTGTCCGTCCTTGGAGAGCACGACGCCGACCGGATTTTTCTCAACGGCGAACGTTCTAATCCGAGAGGGGTCCAGGTTAGTCGGAAGGGCCGAAAGCGTGCGGGATCCGCTATTAGCTACATAAACGAAGCGGCCATCTGGGCTCACCGTCATGCCGAAGGGTTTCTTTCCCACGGGGATGCTTACCAGAAGTTTTTCGGTTTGTAGATCGATGACCGCGAGCTCGCCGGCGTCGCTCACCGCCACGTAAAGGCGCGTACCGTCGGGCGAGATGGCCAACCCATCAGGTCCTTCGCCAACTTCAATGCTCCCGCGCGCCACCAGCTTCTCATCATCTATGATGGTAACGGTCTGCCCGCCGCCATTGGCGACGTATATGGTGCGACCATTAGGCGCGACGGCAACGGCGATTGGCCGAAAGACGGCGTCAATCGATTTGACCACTTTGCCGGTGCTGAGATCGATGGCATCAAGCGTCCCATGTTGGCCTTTTCCGAGGTTGGCCACGTAGAGACGATGGCCACGCGGGGAAATGGCCAGGCTGGCCGGGGCGCCGCCAATCTTTAAGCTATCGGTTATGCGGACATCTTTTAGGTCTACGACGGAGATCAGCCCAGTGCTGCGGTTGCAGACATAGGCACGCTCGCCATCGACGCTCAGGACGATGCCGAGGGGATTGTCGCCAACATAGGCACGTTTAATCACGCGGCCTTCAGCAAGGTCGATCACCGCCAATTCTTCGGAGGAATAATTAGTGACATAAAGGAGATCTCCCTTTTGACTGAGCGCCATGAAATTGGGAGCCTTGCCGACGTTCTTAATCTTGGCCGTTTTGGCGAAGAGTGGGTACAACGCCGTTTTGGCGAAGAGTGGGTACAACGCCAAACCGAGCAACAGGAGGGTTACCAACGAGGCTTTTCGCATCAATTTACCTTTATGTTCGACGGAGCCGCGCGGCCTTGACAGTATTCTTCATCAGCATAGCAATCGTGAGCGGCCCGACACCGCCGGGAACCGGTGTATAAGCCGAGGCGACCGGCGCGATGCTGGTTGGATTGACATCGCCGATCAAGGTGTAGCCATTCTTACGAAACGCTTCCATGCGCTTAGGTTCATGACCGAAAATAGCCGCCACTTTGGCCGGATCTGACAAGCGATTGATGCCAACATCGATTACCAGAGCGCCGGGCTTGACGAATTCCTCTGTAATCATCGCCGCCCTTCCCATGGCCGCAAACAAGAGGTCACCCTCGCGGCAGACGGCCGGAAGGTCGCGCGTACGGGAGTGACAAATAGTCACTGTGGCATGGTGGTGCATAAGCAACAAGGCCAAGGGCTTTCCGACGATATCACTGCGGCCAACCACGACGGCGCGTTGTCCGGCCAAAGTGACTCCTTCGCGGCGGAGCATTTCAATCACGCCGGCGGGCGTGCACGGTTGCAAACTTTCGGTCCCGATGCACAGGTTGCCAACGCTTTGCGGATGGAATCCATCCACGTCTTTGGCGGGACTCACCGCGTTAAAAACCGCACGCTTATCCACATGATCCGGCAGCGGAGCCTGAACAAGAATACCGTCAATGTCGTTGCGTTCATTGAGCGACCATATCTGGGCTAATAGCTGCGACGTCGTGATGGCCGCCGGAAATTCAAGTTTTTCCGAATACAGGCCAAGCGCTTGGCAGGTTTTTACTTTGTTAGCAACGTAGATCTGAGAGGAGGGGTTCTCTCCGACCAATATCGCTGCCAGTCCCGGGGTGATCCCCTGCTGTTTAAGCGCGTCTACTTGGTGGCGGACTTCTTCCTTGATATCGTTGGCGATTCTTATCCCATCAATGATCCGTGCCGTCATAATCTTCTCGCTCGCTTTCGATGCCTACTTTGGTCCTTTGACCAAAGGTATCACCGGTTGCGGTATCAGGTTACCGCAAGTGCCTATTGATTTCAAGGCTACCAAATAATGATCAGGAATTCATTCAAAAAAATTGTAGAGGAATCTAAGGAAGGAAAACCCAAGGCGCGGAGAAGGTTTGAACGGATTGCATGAAAGTAACTGCTCAGCCAATGGCGGCGGTTCCGTATCGGCTAGGCAGCCATATGCGTAGGTGGTGGAACAAATACGAAATTTGAAATCAGGAATCGCTGGAAACCCCCCGGCTTGGCCGAAGGCGTGCCCGAACAGTTACTTATGAAATAGAAAAGGCGGCCTGTTGCTTTCGCTCAACAAAGACCGCCTCATCGTCGTATGACGAAATAACGAATTCGCTTTCGCACCGTTTGGCAACTTAGCAGTTAACGAATCGGGTTGGCATCGAGAGACGCTACTTGGCTCTCATCTGCGCCGGAACAAGCCGGAGGGTCGCCATCTGGGCCAAGCACATAGTTAATGCAGTCGGTTGCAGGACAGGCGCCGAGTGTCCATTGCATAGAGAGGGGCGTTCCGTCCGGCAAAGGATCGCCGAAGATGATGCGAATGCCGGCGGGGCCGGGTTCTGTAAAAGTGACATCCCCATCGACCATAGCGTCCGGGTCGCCACTGCAATCCGGCGACGCCCAAATTGGGGCAACGACATGAACGGTCTGCGCCTCGAGCAGCATGAACCGTATGACCGGCTGCCAATCCATACGTTCCGGATCTTGAACCTGGCAAGCTTCAAATCCGGCGTCGCAGTCAACGCCGGCGAGCGCCGAGCCGGTCAAGAACATGCAGCCAAACAGTATAGCCAGTGCCATTTTCTTCATGTTTCCTCCTTATGGTTAAATAAGTATATTACGAGTTTAGATTCTCTCACTAGCCACAAACTCTAAGGCGTGAGAACCTTCTCTGCCATTGTGAAGGTGATCTCATTACCCGGCTTGGCCAATGAAAGATCGCCTTTGACTGATACCCGCGCAAGAATTAGACTGATTTGATCTTGAATGCCGTGAGCGTGATTATCATAACGTACTCCGCCATAAAGATTCCCTGTCTAGCAGAACCAATTTTGCTTCTTGAATAAAACAGTTTTGCAATTTTATAAACTGGTGCTTGCTTTTCAAAAAACTCCCTATGTCGTTCATTAAAAAACCTGGTGCTACTATGGCATAGCTTATAAACAAAGTCAATAAATTTCTCCCATTTCTTCCGGCAGGATGCGTTTGAATTATAGAAAGGGCAGGAAAAGGACCATAAATTAGGAGGCAGCCTAAAGCTTACAAAGCCTGCCTAAAGCCAAGAAGACGGCAGCACCCTTATCCACCACAATAGTAAACGCAGCCCATCGCAGCAAGAGTAGGCAGAGCGGTCAGCATTTGCAACAGAAGGGCTAGTGCAGTGAATAGGAAAGCAGGATGTAACTACTCAGCCCCGACGCGTCGGGGCTGATTGAATTTAGGTTGGCCTTTCAAGGCCGGTATAGCTGGACCCGAGCACACCGTCCGTCGCGTAGCGAAGGGGCGTTCCGCCGGTCCTCGCCCGCAGGCCCTAAAGGACCTGCCTAAAGTCAGTGGTCCCTATGGGACCATAACGGCTAAGAAGTTACAGCAGGATTTAATATTACCGGGAGGTAAGGGTGAGAAAAGAGAGCTCCCCATGAAAACATAGGGAGCTCTTGCAATATTCAACCATGCCTTCAGAAGGCGTGGCTTCATGTGATTTGACGATTACAGCGGCAGTGTAGCATCAAGCGTGGCGGGTTCAGAAGCCCCGGCGGGGCAACGGTCTGGACTGGAGCCCATCACATAATCTATACAAGCGGTCGCTGCACAGTCTCCCATAGTCCAAATCATCGAAAGCGGTGTCCCGTCCGGAATCGGATCGGTAAAGTTGATGTAGACGGTCATGGGTCCTGCAGGCAGAGACAGATCGCCGACAGCCGTCGCATCAGGGTCGCCGCTGCAGCCTGGGGAGGCCCAGATGCCTGCATCAATATGAACAACCGCATCCGCGAGCATCGTAAAAGTAATGGCGGGTGCAGTACCACCGGTGGGCAGATCAAATAGGCAACCGGACAGTCCAGCGTTGCAATCCACCTGAGCAAAAGCGGACCCACCCAAAACGAGCAGGCCGAACAACAACGTAAACGCTATTCTCTTCATTCTTCTCTCCTTAAATCAATTCGGTTTGCACTGACCTGGCAATGCTATCTTGATATCCGCTAAAATCTGAAAAGATTCATCGAATATACTTCTGTCACGAATAAAACCCATGCCAGCGGTAGTTACCAGGTACTCTCTGAAACCGACACGCGAGAGTCCTTGTTGACCCTATGGTCCTATTACGGAGCCACAATCGCTATAAGAACCACCTGTGCCATCTCTAAGAACAAACCTGAGGTACCACCCTAACATTGCCAGACTATAAGCCAGGCGCCTCATGTCAATTCACGAGGCGATCTCATGATAGCAGAAAAACATTTGGGAAAGCAAGAGAAAATGTAACTATTTAGGGGGGGTCGTCCTGTTTAACCATCTCCTGAATAGCTGCAATAAAGCTCTCCCTGAAAGGGAGATCTATAATAGCCGGGGGTGGAGCGCAGCGGAACCCCCGGAAGTCCAATCGCAGACGACCGGACCCTGAAGGGGTCCCCTAAATAAAAGGTTCATGGAGCGGTGCGACCCTTTCAGGGTCGCACGGTGGAGGGGGCTTGGTCCGGGGGTTCCGCGGCGCTCCACCCCCGGCTATTATATTTGGCCCTTTCAGGGCCATCGCCTCCCCTTCGATTAGCTACTTTAGCTATAAGACCCCGTGAACGGTTACGAAAAAATTAAAAGGCTGTTATGACTCTATGATAATGTCCTATTTGAAAGGCTATAATTTCCGTACGATGTACTCATGATGGTCGTAAGTTATGGCCGAACCTACGTACCGACGAGCCCCGGCGGGGCGGCCTGTTTATAGAATAAAGGCATCGGAAATTAGCGCCCAGCTCCGTATGAAGTCTGGCGGCCGGCAGGTCGGGACTTCTACGGAGGCTCGTTGAATGTGAGCGTTTCCCTGGGGAACGGTGAGATGCCGGTCAGCGTAACCGAACCGTCTACGTGAATGATTACTTCGCGAGCGGGGATGGACTGGAAATCCCCGAGCTGGTAACGGTTAGTCAGAAGGTGCAACTGCTGGTTGGTGGATCCTAACAGGCCGCGACCCCAGTGCTGGGCTTCGATGTACGGTCCAGCCACCAAAACATCAATGCGGGCGAGGATCGCCGGACCACGTGGCATTGCCCGTATGTGCTTCAACGGATAACCGGAGAAGACAAGGAGGCTGAGCGGCGTCTGCCGGACCAGGCGCACAAGGTCCTCCAGCGCTTCCGGCTGCTGGAACGGCTCCCCGCCTGAGATCGATAGGCCCTCAATGCCACGGACGGCGAGGATGTTCTGAACAACGGCCTCAGTGTCCGCTTCAAGACCAGCGTCCAGGTCGTGAGTGCCGGGATTGAAGCAACGCGCGCAATGCAGCGTGCAGCCCTGGAACCACACCACGGCGCGCAGTCCGGGGCCATTCGCACGGCTGGCAGGTTCCAAGGCATGCATACGAAACTTCATACGGCTACCCCCGTTAAAAAAATCGTAACTACTCAGCCATGTAGTGTATCCTTAGCCGCGGGCTAATGCGTGTCCCGTAGGGACATCCGATAATAGCCCAGCGATTTATCGCTGGGAGCGGCAGGTCCAGGGATGTAGTCCCGTAGGGACGATTGAACCTTGCTTTCAGTCGTCCCTACGGGACTCGATGGAATGGCCGGCCCTTCCCAGCGATAAATCGCTGGGCTATTTCCAGCCGCCCCTACGGGGCTGAGTAGTTACAAAAAATCGCGGACGCTCGCTTCGCTCGCTAAGAAAAAAAGGGTAAAAGGACTAAAGAGCAAAGGGTAATCAAGGAGTCCTGGCGCACCGGAAGCCATAGATGTAGTACCGGATGCCCGGCCTGCCGTAGAAACGGCCGGCGCACCGGAAGTCATCGGTGATGTCGAGGCCCCACGACCCGCCCCGCACCACCCGCCACTCTCCGCTCCCCGGCGGCTTCAGATCCCCTTGCTTGTACCGCTCATACGCTCCATACGCATACCAGTCCGAGCACCACTCCCACACGTTACCAGACATCTGGTACAAACCCCACGAACTGCAACCCTCCGCATACCTCCACACCCCGCACGTCTCTTCCCGACCTTTGTTCTGGTCGTTCCGGCACTTGCTCGGATCCCACCGATTCCCCCACGGGTACTCCCGCCCGTCTACCCCTCGGGCGCCCTTTTCCCACTCCAACTCCGTCGGCAGCCGCAGTCCTGCCCACCGGCAGTACGCCTGCGCATCGTCCCAACTCACGCACACTACCGGGTGGCCGGCCTTCTCTGCCGGATAACTCGTTCCCTTCCACACCGGTGTCCCGTAATCGGCTTGGTCCGGCGGCCGGTGCCCGGTTTCCTCCACGAACCTCTTGTACTGCCCGTTCGTCACCGGATGCAAGCCCAGGTAATAGGCCGGCAGACGGACAGGGAATTTGCCGTCTCCCGCTAGAAACTCCCCCTCCGGAATCAGCACCAGCAGCGTCCCGTCTTTCGGGTTCTCCACCAGGGGCTCACAACCGAGCCACTCGGCGAGAGGGAAGTCAGCGATCGTCAGCATCATCCCCGCTCCGACAGCAGAATCACCACGTCACCGTTCTCAAGCGTCTGCTCTTCTTCGACGATCAGGTTTTGCTCCCGAGCTTGGTTTTTGACCAAGCTGTAGGAGTATCTCTGGTTCACCTGTTCCAGAAAGGTCTTCTGCCGGATGCGGGTGTCCTTCTCCACGCCCCACCAGTCGGCCACCAATTCGTACTCCTGCGCCTGCCGCCGGAATCCGATATCGTAGCTCGACCCGGTATTCACGACCACCTCGGCCGTTTCCCGGTTGCCGGACCAGCCCCGGACCACCAGGTTCTCGCCCACCTGGAACTGATAGTGCAGGTCGCGGAGCGCCTGTACAAGGTGCTCGCGCTCCCGGATTTGCGTGCGAACTTTCACAAAGTGCGACATGATGCGTCTCCTCCTCTGAAAATAACCGGCGAAACAGAGCCATGAGCGTCAGCGAGTGGTCCTGACCACTCCCTTACGGTCCTTACGGTCGTGGCTCTGTTGCCGATTTTCATCCTTGGTGGTGCGCCCAAAGGGCGCATGGGCAACTCCTCTGAAAATACCTGGGAGCCGACATCCCTGCCGGCGAGTCCCGTCGCGGACCGAGGTCACCCTTGCCCCGACGGTAGTCGGGGCGCTCCCAGGGGTGCCGTTGCTGTTTTCATTCGTCGTGGTGCCCCACCAAGGGGCACGAACAACTCCTCCTCATTCCGTTTCAATCATTCGACTCCGCTCCACCTTGGGCGCCGTCTCTTCGCTCGAGGCCGGCGACGCCAGCCCATCCTTCTTCCAGCGCCGCAACTCGTCAATCACGCCGGCGTGCGACTTGGAAATGGGAATTACTTGTACCAGGGAAGCTTCCACGTCAGCCTGTTCTAACTCCCGGTTGCCATCGGCGAAGGCGGTGAACTGCGCCTCCCTCACCACGCGCTCAATTTCACGGCCCACAAAGCCCCGGCTGCTTTCCACGAGTTCGTTCAGCCGGAGCCTGCGCTCAGGGAAATCCACGCCGGCGCGTTTAAGGTGAATAATGAAAATCTGCTTTCGCTCGGCCGCGTTCGGCAGATCCAGAAAGAACGTCCGGTCGAAACGCCCCATCAATTCCATGGGCAGCGCCGCGACCTCGTTGGCAGTGGCGATCACGTAGACCGGGGACTTGCGCTCCTGCATCCATGTCAGGAAAGTCCCGAACACGCGTGAGGCGGCCCCGCTCGACGAGCCCGTTCCGGCGCCCGAGCCGGCAAAGGCTTTCTCCATTTCATCCACCCAGAGAATACATGGGCTCACGGTTTCGGCAAGCTGTATGGCCCGGCGCATGTTCTGCTCGGACTCGCCGAGCAGCGAGGCGAAAACCGCACCCCCGTCCAGTCGCAGGAGGGGCAGTTTCCACACGCCGGAGGTCATCTTCGCGCTCAGGCTTTTGCCAGTCCCAGGGATGCCGATGAGAGCCACGCCACGGGGAAAAGGAAGCTGCGCCTTGCGCGCTTCCTCGCTGAAGGCCAGTTCTCGCTTAGCCAGCCAGTCCTTCAAAAGGTCCAAGCCGCCCACGCTGGACTCGCCTTCTTCGGCGGGCCAGAACTCCAGCGCTCCGCTCTCGCGGATCACCTCCCGCTTGGCCCACGTCACCTGCTGTATGCCCCGGTCGTCGAACCGGCCGAACTGCGCGTACACTCGCGAGAAGGCCAGACGCGCTTGGTTGGTGGTCACTCCCAGAGCCGAGCCGATCAGCTTCTCCCGCACCTCCCGGCGTGGCAGCTCCCCTTTTGGAAGATTGCGCGTCACGTCGTCGAACAGCCTGCCTAACTCCTCCCGGTCCGGCAGCGGCACGTGAAACACCATCACGTCGTCTTTCAGCTCCACCGGCAGCTCCGCCACCGGCGTGATCATCACCAGAAACTGGTTCTTGGCCCGCAAGCCCGGAGCCATGTTCCGCAACTTGCGCGTGATGAAGCCCTTCCTCTGGTTCCAGGCGTGATGAAAGTCCTTGAGCACGATCACGCAGCCGGGCGGCGCCTGCTCGCTCAGGAAAGGCAGCAGTGTTTCCGAATTCAGTTCCTTCTTTGGCATCGGACCCGCCGCTTCCCGCACGACGTGGAAACCATCGGCCAGGTCCCACGTGTACACCCCCAGCTTCGACTCTAGCTTCTCGATCGTGCGGATCACGCGCTCCTCTTCGTAAGTGATCAGATTAATGAGCGGAACGTTCGCCCGGAACAGCCCCGCCAACTCCTTCGCCAAGTCCATTTCTGCCATACTATAACCTCCGAGAAAATGTTTTGGAATGTGGCACAGGCGTCCCGCCTGTGCGGACAGGCCAGAGGCCTGTCCCACTTTCTTGCGCAAACTTCAAACTCAAAACCTTTCTCTTAAGGTCTCTATAACCGCACGACCGGATGTTTTGACAAAACCGTCTTTCCGGTCAACTGATCCACCACGGTAACCAGCAGACGCCGGTTGCCGTCAATTTCAAACGAACAGAGAAACCGTTTCTTGTCGCGTTCCAGGGCGATGGGCGGGTACGCGTTGATGAACGTCGGGTTGTCGGGGTTCAGGCAAATGTGCTCGTAGTCCGTCGTTACTCGCGCGCCGGCCTGCAACCTCCCGTCTTTGTCCACCAAGGCCCCATCCATGCGCCGCTTCTTCATCCGTGACACCTCGTAGATGGACAGCCCAACCCGTGTCTGTCCGTCCGTGCTCCCGTTGCACCAAAAGCGCACCGCCTCCTCCAGCGTCGGGTACTCCGTGCCGATCTTGAAAAGTGGTTTGAATTCGTTCTGCTTCTTGGCCGCGACGTAGCTTACGATGGCGTAATCGTGCTGGAGAATGGGCAGCACCACGCCGCGGCAGGCTCCGCGCACGACGCAGTCAAAGGGGTGGTCATACACCACCCGATCCCCAAAGGCCTCTTCGAGGAGGGTACGCACCGCGGGCGTCAGGCTGGCGCCGCCGGTCACCAACAGGCGAGTCACCTCCGAGCGGCGCATTCCCGACTTGATGGCGGCATTCTCCAGTGCCCGCTCCAAAGTTTCGCGTACCCGCTTGGGAAACTCCTGAGCCACGAGCAGACAGCCCAAGCACGCTTCGCCGGCATCAGGGTAGCGGCCCGCCCGCCCCTGGCACTCCGGGCAACTTCGCCGGTAGGCCGTCTCATGTATGCGCGGGACCCGCCCCAGGTCGTTCAGCACGTTCATCGAGGCTTCTTCTTCCTTGGGATCGGAGAGCGCAATCTTCACCGCTTCGGCCTGGCGAAGGATCAGGTTGTCCAAGTCGCGCCGGACGTCGCCGTCAATTCTGTGCCGTGCGCAAAAGTCGGCGGCAATCCATTGATCGATGTCCATGCCGCCCAGGTCGTATCCCGCTTGCCCCAGTTGCACGGCTTTCGTGTCGCTCTGCCCGCTGAGGTCCAAGCGCACCGCGGAAACGTCCAGCGTGCCGCCGCCGAAGTCGAAGACCACAAATCGCTCGTCCTGCCGCGCCGCGCCGTGGTAGCCGAACACGCACGCCGTCGGCTCGTCCAGGATGCGCAGCTTGCGGATGCCCAGCCCTTCGGCCACTCGCCAAACCCAGTCCTGGAAGTTCTCGAAGGCCTCGACCGGCACCGTGAAGGTGAAGGTGTCCTCCGCAAAGGAAACCTGGTCGGAGGCGTAATTCAGCGTCTGCCGCAGAAAGTCCTCTCCCGCCTCCGCCGGGCTCTTATGGCCCTGCGCGGTTTTCTTTCGCCGCGCGATGCCCTGGGCAATGGACCGCTTCATCCAGCGCATCGTGTCCTTGTGCTCGGCCAGGCCCCGCGACACCACCTGATCGCCGATCAGCGTCTCTTTCTCCGCATAGTGGATCATCGAAGGAATCACCCACACCGCGTGCTCCCCGCCGCCTGCCGTCAGCCGGTAGCGCATCTCAGCGCTGATCTCCGGAACGCGGATCGTCTCCGCGCGCCTGGTGGTCTCGTTGTACCGCGCCAGCACCGTGTTCGATGTACCGAAATCTATCGCCACTTCACTCATGGTTCGTCTCCTTGGCAGTGACCATGGCTTTCAACAGCACCTTGTCGCCAAAGCGGTAGCCCGGCAGCCGCACCGTCACCGGCGTGCCTGCGGACACTGCTCCCCCGCTGACCCGCTGGTGCAAGGCCACCTCGAAGGACACGGTCTCACCCACGTTGCCAACCTGTTCTAGCCCCGCGGCCTTCAGTTGTTTTTCGAGGTGGCGGAAAGAACTCAGTAGATCCTGAATACCGGGCTCCTGGCCCGCCGCTGAGAAAGCCGCCAGCGTGCTGAGATTGGCCATCGGCGAGGCCAGTTTCTTGAAAAGCTGCTCCAGTTGCTCCTGCCCGGCGCCCGCCGCGGCCCGTTGCCCGGACGCCTCCAGCACAGCATACTCCTTCTGCATGGCCGCTATACGCCGGTCGCGCTCGCGCAAGTCCATCTCAATCGAGGCCAGCCTGGCGCGCATCTCTGCTTCACCGCCGCCCGCCGGGGCTGTCTCGCGTCCCAGCAACGCTTCGAACAATCGCTGAAAGTAACCCATACCAGCCTCCTCTATTTCGCCTCTTCAAATTCGCCGGCGAACTCTCCGGCCTCGTATTCTACCTCCGTCAGCACGCCCTCCGTTACCCGATGGGCCAGCAGCAGGCGCAGCACGCGGCGCGCCGCGCCGAGCTTGCCCGCGAAGGCTTCGCGTGGCGCGGCGTTCAGTTGCTCCAAGTCCGCGGGAGTCGCTTTGACGGGCCAGAACTCCAGCACCGGAGTAGCGCTGACCAACTCCCGTACCCAATGGTTGTCGTCCTTAACCGCGTCCTGGGTTATATCAAATCGGCACAGCCCGGTCGCATACCCGGCCAGACGAACCAACCAGTGCGGACTGCCTTGAACGGCGCTTGCGGCGTTGCTGCCGGGAGCGGACTTCGCCGCCAGAGCGCCTACGATCTTCACTCCCTCCGGCGGCGTGGCGTTCGGAAGCCGCTGGAGCAACTCGGCCTCGCCGAGCCGGGACAGATCCCCGGTGCGCCCTTCCGCGAGCCGGCTCTCGAACACGGAACTGGGAGGCGGCGGCTGGGGAGACGAGGGAAGCGACTGGCCGGCACTTTCGGCCAGCGCTCCTCGATACAGACTTCTGATATCCTCCTTGCCCGGCTCCCAGCCCGACTTGCGGAACTGCTCGAGCAGCGGGAAGCTGTACTTGAGCGGCATCACCTGAAAAGCGTCAAACAGTTTCGGCCAGTCATGGTGCTTAAGCCCAGATTCAATGGCCAGCCGGATCTCGGCGTCGTTGCATTCGGTCAATGGCTTGCGACGCCCAAAAAATCCCTGGCACCGCCGGTCGCCCGAACGCACCACTTCCATGACATGGCCGCGCACCTTTTCGCCGGCGCGGTCATACGCCGGCCGCAGGTTCTGGAACTCAAAGTCCTCCTGGAAATAAGCGTCCAACTGGCGCGTGACGAATAGAAACAGGGCGCACTCCTCCGGGTCCGGCGGACGCTTGCCGGTTTTCACGCAGACCCGGGCCGCCGCTCCATTGGGATCTTCGATGGCAATGCGGCACAGCGCGCTAACCGCTTCCCGGTCTTTCAGCCCCGCCAGCGCCGCTTCGGCCGTTTGGCGCACTTCACCATCCTGGCTGGCCAGGGCCTCCACCAGCAGCGGGACCGCCCGTGCGGAGGCATCCGCCGCCAGACGCCGGACCGCTTTTCGCTGGAGCCAGGCTCCGACAAGGGGCCAGTGATTTTGTAGTTGCTTCCTGCACTTTTCCAGTTGCTGTGTATCCATGGGTCCTCCTTAGCCAGTCTTGCAACAAGTGTGACCTCGGCACGATGTAAGCTCCGTAGGAGTCCCCCAGCCTGTCGTTTTACGACAAGCTGGGGGACTCCTTAGAAACTTCGTATCCGTTCACGGGTGGTGGATACCCCCGGCGGAAGCCGGGGGAGCTTCAAGATCCAGCCTACCTCACGAGCCCCTCACCCCCTGGCCCCCTCTCCCCGCCCGGCGGGGAGAGGGGGTGGGGGAAGTGGGGCGTCGCCGGAGTAGGCTGGGCCTGAGTCTCCCCCAGCTTCCGCTGGGGGTCTCTTGTGTGGCCTCAGGGAACCCCGTGAACAGTTACGAAACTTCCTTAGTTTCATCCTGGTATCTGCTTGCCGTCTTCGCAAGCTGGTGGACTCCTTAGAAACTTCCCCAG
>JACOSC010000328.1 GCA_016179055.1 Acidobacteriota bacterium | reverse complement strand
CCTGGCCGAAGCTATGCGCCCTGAAAGGGCGCGCTACCCTTCTGCTCGATGAATACGCATGGAAGAAATCGATGGCGGCCTAGGAATTGATATCCTTTAGTGCGCCCCTTCAGGGCTGGCGTGCTTGGGGCGATTATTTTCCAGGGGCTGCGCTGCGCTTGCCCCTGGCTATTATATCTCGCTCCTTCGGAGCTTTGGTCTGTAAGCGCTACTCTGCTCACTACAATTGTTCATACTCCAGGACCGCTGGGGCTAAATTTTGGCATCCGCGCGTTTTTTATGATCGAATTTCAGTTTTGGTTCGGAAAGCTTGTAAGCGCGACCTTAAAACGGTAAATTTAGAGGGTCCTTATCGCAGCGGCTCGCTCGAAGGGCACAAGCTCAGGCGGGACATTAGGCCGGCGTTTCGTTCGAAATCAAACTTTGTTGGTTCAAAGTTCGGGCCGGCAGCTTCGACAAGGATCTCAACGCATAAGGAAGAAACCAAGCATGAGCCTACATCCCTTGCCATTGGCCGGCACTTCCGTGCTCGACTTGTCCCGGCTGCTGCCGGGCGCGTATTGCTCTCTACTGTTGGCGGATCTTGGCGCCAATGTAATTAAGATCGAGGACCTTAAAGGCGGGGATTATCTCCGCTGGATTCCGCCTCTCGTCGATGAGTATGGAATTTATTATCACGTTACCAATCGCAACAAAAAGAGCGTAGCGCTGGACCTCACACAGCCCAAGGGAAAAAAAGTTTTTCAGCGATTGGTTGCCGGCGTTGATGTCGTTCTCGAAGGCTTCCGGCCCGGTGTCATGGATCGGCTGGGACTGAGTTACGAGGCGCTGCGGGTGATTAATCCCCGATTGGTTTATTGCGCCATCAGCGGTTTCGGCCAGGAAGGGCCGTATCGACTTCGTGCCGGACACGATATCAACTATATCTCCATCGCGGGGATCCTTGGCGCCACCGGCGAGGCCGATGGCCCTCCCACGCTGCCCGCCGTACAAGTGGCCGATTTTAGCGGCAGCTACTCGGCCGCGGTCGGCATTCTCGCGGCTCTCGTCGGTCGCGCGGCCAGTGGACACGGTCGCATGGTCGATATATCCCTGACGGACTCGGCGCTCTCTTTTATGGCCGTCCATATAGCTAGGAATTGGTTCGAGCGCTCCGGTTTCCCGCGGGGACAAGGGATGTTATCCGGAGGTCTTGCCTGCTATAATGTGTACGCGACTCAGGACAAGAAATGGCTGGCCTTGGGCGCGCTGGAACCGAAGTTCTGGAAGGCCTTTGTTACACTGGCCGGCCATGATGACTTGGTTGATCGGCAATTTGAGGAGAATCAAGCATCGCTGCGAAAAAGTGTGGCGGCGATCGTGGCCGCTAAGACTCAAGAAGAATGGGTTGCGCTGGGACGAAATCATGATATATGCTGTGAAGCCGTGTATGAGCTGGACGAGGTCGAGCGCGACCCGCATTTGCAAGCCCGTGAAGTTTTCATTCGCGTGGCTCTGCCCGGAGGCGGGCAGTCTATACAGATCCGATGTCCCATACGTCTAACGGAAACGGCCGCGGCGCCCGCTCAGCCGGCGCCAAAATATGGACAGGATACACAGGCCACTTTGGCGGCGCATGGCTTCAGTGAGGCGGAGATAAAAGAACTAGTGGCCGAAAAAGTCGTACTGGGCTAACCGTTGCCGGCCAGGGCAGTGTGTCTTGCCCGCAGAACTCGCGGGAGAATCAAATGTTTCACATCCACGCGATGGGAGGAAAGCAATCATGGTAGAATTCAATTTAACCGAAGAACAGCGCGCCATTAGAGATCTGGCCCACGAATTTGCTCAAAAGGAAATTGCTCCCGTGGCCGCCGAGTACGATGTCTCGGCCAAGTTTCCTTGGCCGATCGTCGATAAGGCCTTTGAAGTCGGGTTGATGAACCTTAACCTTCCCGAGAAATACGGGGGTGCGGATCTTCCGCTGCTCAGCGAAATGCTGGTCACTGAAGAGCTGTGCTGGGGATGTGCGGGCATTGCCATCTCAATCACGCTTAATCAACTGGCGGCCTTGCCCATTTTAATCGGGGCCGAGGAGGCGCTAAAACAGAAGTATCTGAATCGACTGACCCGTGAAAAGCAACTGGCGTCCTATTGCGTGAGCGAACCCGCGGCCGCCTCGGATGTGGCCGGTATCGAAACCGTAGCCAAACGCTATGGCCAGGAATATGTAATCAGCGGCACCAAGAACTTTATCAGCAACGCTTCGGTAGCCAACTTCTATGTAGTGTTCGCCTATACCGACCGTGAGAAAAAACATAAAGGCATGAGCGCGTTCATCATAGATCGGGAGTGGACCGGCGTGATTCCAGGCCGGAAAGATGATAAGATGGGCCAGCGCGCCTCGGATACCGCGCAACTGATCCTCGATGAAGTAAAAGTTCCCATCGCAAACCGTATTGGCGCCGAAGGGGAGGGCTTCAAAATCGCGATGAAGGCTTTCGATCGGTCGCGACCCGGTGTCGGTGTCTCCGCCGTCGGTGTGGCGCGCCGCGCCATGGAACATGCCGTGGATTATGCCAAGGTACGAACCACGTTCGGCGTACCCATCGGATCCCATCAGGCCATTGCCTTTAAGCTTGCCGATATGGGTATGAAGGTCGCCGCCGCGCGACACCTGGTCTGGCACGCGGCGTGGCTCTATGATCAAGGACGCCGTAATACCCGCGAGGCTTCCTTTGCCAAGTGTTTTGCCGCGGATACGTGCATGGAGGTTACGACGGAAGCTGTGCAGGTATTTGGTGGGTACGGTTATGTTAGAGAATACCCGGTCGAAAAGCTCATGCGCGACGCCAAAGTATTCCAAATCTACGAAGGAACGTCGGAGATTCAGCGCCTGATTATTGCGCGGGATATGCTCACCGGTTAGTAACCGGCTATCCCTTCGGCTCAACTCGTCTCAAGAGAGTTTGGTCGCCGTGGCCGTGTGCGTATTTATTAAGGAAGAATGTGGGCCGCGGCTTATTTGTCACGTTAACTGAATTAATTCACAGAGCAAATTTACCATAGTGTGAGGGTCTTTGCCCCGCCGATTAAATCAAGTTGCTTTGGAGAAATAAAAAACTATGGCACATACGTTTCCCAGTGATGCATGGGTTAAGGCCTTCCGGCAAGAGATCAATCAAAGCGATGCCTATCGCAATTCGGCGGCGACATGGGATGCCGGCGACCTTTGTCTCGTAATAACCGCCAATCCCGCTCTCGGCCTGAAAGAAGATTACTACATATGGCTGGATCTTGACCATGGGGTGTGCAAGAAGGCCAAACATGTGAGCTCCGCCGAAGGCGAAGCCGCCAAATTTACCATTCGAGCGGATTATGATCGCTGGAAGCAGATCTTCAACCGCGAGCTTCATCCGATTATGGCGATGGTCCAAGGTAAACTAAAGGTAAAGGGCCATCTGTTTATCATCTTGAAATACAAGCAAGCGGCGCAAGACCTGGTCGAGTGCGCGAGCAACGTTGTAACGAAATTTATTGATGAGTGAGGAGAATCATGAGCCTGTTTAATTATAACCCCAGTTTGGAATTCATTTTTCGTCATTCCACTAAACTAATTTTCGGCATCGGCGCCATACGAGAACTTACCACGGAGTTGAACACGCTGGGTGCCCGCCGGGCGCTGCTTATCACCGACACCGGCATTGTTCGCAGTGGATTGGCGGCCACGGTCCGCGCCGCGCTGAAGGACCATTGTGTCGGCGTCTTTAGCGAGGTGCCGGCGAACTCCAGTTTGACGGCCGTACAACAAGGCGTTACGGCCGCACGTGGCATGGGGGCCGATTCCGTTGTCCTATTGGGCGGGGGCAGCGTCATGGACACCGGGAAGTGCATCGCGACGCTATTACGGACCGGTGGCCTTGATATTCGCGATCATCTTAGTCTAAATCAGCTCGAAGGCCCGGTGGCGCCCATGATCGCGGTTCCCACGACCGCGGGAACAGGCAGCGAAGTCAGCTACGGCGCCGTTGTGCGCGATCCCGAAAGAAACACTAAGATGGTGTTTGCCGACCATTTCATTGCCCCCAACACGGCCATATTGGATCCCCACATGACGGAAGGAATGCCGCCATGGTTGACGGCGGCCACCGGAATGGACGCGATGACGCATGACATTGAAGCCTATGCCTCCTTGCAGGGCGAGCCCATATCCGATGCCCTGGCGCTGCATAGCCTGCAGATAATTGCCCAATACCTTCCGGCCTGCGTCGACAATGGCCACGATTTGACGGCTCGCGGGCAAATGCAACTGGCCGCCTGTATGGCGGCCATCGCGTTTAATAACGCCATTCTTGGCTTGACTCACGCCATGGCGCACGCCCTGGGTGGCCGTTATGGAATTCATCACGGGACCGCCAATGCGCTCTTCTTGCCGCACGTCATGCGGTTTAATCTCGAGACTGTGCCGGAGCGCTATGCTATCCTTGCCGAAGCCTTGGGTGTGGACACGCGCGGGATGTCCACACTGGACGCCGGCCGCACCGCTGCCGATGCCGTGGCCGCGCTGACGCGACGATTAGCTTTGCCGGAGCGCTTGCGAGATATTTCAGGCGTGGATATAGCAACGCTCCCCAGCCTGGCCGAAGCGGCGATGATCGATGCTTGCCTGATTACCAACCCGCGACTGGTAACGGATCCGGGTGAAATCTTGTCGGTATATCAACAAGCCTGGTAAGGTGTGCCTATTTGGGGCACCACGACGAATGCAAACAGAACCGGGAGCGGTAGCGACCGGGTAGCGCGTTAAGCGTTCGCTACTGTCCCCAGGTTCTGTTTCGTCAAATCATGGGCCATTCTAACGCTTATTGATAAGTCATAGTTATGCAGTGCAGCGAGCCTCCGGATGGGATCAAAGGATCGCCGATGATGGGAATGACCGTGATCCCCGGAAGCGCCGCGCGATATTTGCTCAAAGCATCCGCCTCCTGAGCCAATATCGTGTCCCGCAGAGCAGGGGGAAAATTGGGATTGCGATAAATCGGAACGATGGTCGCATCGTTGATGCTCAGCGAATTGGCAAAAGTTGCCCACACGCGTCGCCCGCCGATGCTATAGGGTTTCGGCATGGGAATACGTACAACGTTATAGCCCGAGCCGGTCAGCGTGTCGGCGTTTTGGTTAAGACGATTAGCATTGGTCAAGTCATCGGCCGGATTGTATTGCCCAACCAGGATCGTATCCGGGGAGACGACGGTCATGAACATGTCTATGTGCCCGGTGCCCTCGCCGGAGAGCGGCTGCAGAATGACCGTTCGCTGACATCCATAGAAATCTCCGAGCGTGTTGGCCAATACTTGCGACGTAAAGCCGGCGCCGAATATGCGCGCATTGGCCGTCCGCATGACGTCGCTGACGAAGCATGTGCCGTTGCCGTCCGTCTGCATGTTTCCGCCTTCGGCGGCCAGCCGCGGCCGATAAACCGGCATGCCAAAGACGGCGCCCAGTCGATTGGGCACGGCGTCATCGCGAACGCGGCCGCGAGGATTGCTGGGGGAGGTCCATACCTGCGGATAATAGCTCATGTCGATTATTCCGATACTGCCCGAGGCATCGTATATAAATTCCGGCCCGTAATCCCGTATCCAAATCGTATCCAAAGTATTGCCGGAGAGGCTATCCGGAAATTCACGATCGAAGGTAATCAGTTCATACAGGCTGGGATCGACGCCGGCAGCATTGAGTGTATTCGTCACGCGTGTGCGGGGCGTTCCGCTGGGGACCACGATGCTGATCCACATGCGTCCAGCCGCGTTAACAACGATGTCGCGCAGTTCGGTGATAGTCAATACGCCTTGGGGATTGAAAACATAACCGGGCCATCCCAACACGAGCCCGCTGTAAGAGCTGAATTCCGAATTAAAGTAAGGATTGGTGGGAGCGTCGCCAAAACCGTAAATGTCGGGACGGGCGTTCCACGGATACAAGACCCCGGGAGTGCCTGCCGTCTCGACGGCTTCCGTCAACCATTCTTCCCACGGCGTCTCGGCCCGCGCGGGAAGGGTCGTATCAATAGTGTCTGGCACCACCACCAAAGTGGCGCCATTGACTTGTATGGTTTCAACCGCGGCTTCCTGCGCCAGAGCAAGAGTGGCCAACAACAGTGTCGATGCGATAAAGCTAAATATCTTTCGTACCATCTAAATCCTCCTGATAATTTTGATCGTTGCCCAAGTATACCTTGAAAGGTCACAAAGTAAAAGTACCGGGAATGGGAGTTTCTTAATTGTATCGCACACACACAGGCCCAGGTATTCGTGCAGGCGCGCGCCTGGCCTTTTCGATGCACGGCACTCGGTCATTAGTGCTGAATTCCCCATGGTAATTAAGACCTAAGTAAGTTGATGGCATGGCGTGTTGTTCCGCCGGCTAGCATCCATCCGGGGTGCCTCCGTTTTTCGTTCGTTGGCCGGTGATATCGCTGCGCTCAACCACCGGCTAATAGTGGCCAAGTCTCCGGCTTTGTCGAAATTGATGAACGCGCGGGTCTTGCCTTGTCTTTTTTTGCCACGGATGGTATGGTTTTTGATCTTCACTATTGTAGGGACGACTTTCGGCTTGGTGATGGGGACCGGGCCTGAGGTAAAAGAGATGATGCCTATGCCGGCCAAGATTTGGAACGTTTTCATCAACTCGCTATTCTGGACCTTTTTTGCGGTGTCCTCCCTGATCCTGGTGATTATCGGCGCCGTGATTCGTGTGGTTACCGCTCCGTTAGATCCCAATCGGAGAGTTCTACAAAAATTTTCCTGCTTTTGGGCTTCGCTTTATATTTGGCTCAACCCCTTTTGGTTGGCCGTGATTAAGGGGTTGGAGAACGTTGATCGCCGCAAAGCGTACGTTATGATTTCCAACCATCAATCCATGGCGGATATTTTGATTGTCTTTCGCACCTTCCTTCACTTCAAATGGGTCGCTAAGCGATCCCTTTTCAAGGTGCCCCTTCTAGGATGGAACATGTGGTTGAATGGCTACGTTCCTATCGAACGCAGCGACGCCACCAGCCGCGATCAGTGTCTTGACGCATGCCGAGCCTGGCTTAAGAAGGGCTCCTCCATTTTCTTCTTTCCGGAAGGCACGCGATCGCCGGATGGCCAAATGAAACCGTTCAAAGTCGGCGCTTTTCGCCTGGCGCTCCAGAGCGGTGCGGACATTCTGCCGATTATCATCAGAGGCAGCCGGAACGCTATCCCCAAGCACTCTCGGTTATTGAATGGAAAGTCGCGAATGTCTCTTGAAGTGTTGCCGCCGATTCCGTTAACCGGCTTTGATGGTACGCGACTGGAAGAAGAATCTAAGCGTTTGGCCGTCTATGTATTCCAGAAAATGCAAGACGCGTTCTAAGCCATCTGAAGCGCGAGCATAAGAAACCATCCAATTAATAAGCAAGCCAATTCGATTGAAATTTGCTGAGGAACTGTGATGCCTTCGATAACCGTTATGCCTGGCGCGGCAGCTCTTCACTTGCGCGTCCCCTGACTTTGTGGTTAATTACCACTATGCTCATAAATCCGAATTTTCACAGGAGTTGTATATGACCTCACCGTCCTTTCCTTTTTCCACCGCCTTAATAACAGGAGCGTCGAGCGGCATCGGACGCGCGCTCGCGTTGGTTCTGGCTCAGGGCGGCGTGCGCTTGGCCTTGACGGCTCGCCGCCAGTCGGAATTGGAAGATATAGTCCGAATGGCGCGTCAACTCGGAAGCGAAGCGTTCATATTCCCCGCAGATTTGAGTCGCCCAGCGGAGGCTTTCCGCGTGGCGGCGGAAGCGGAAAACGGGCTTGGCCGCATTGATCTGCTCATCGCCAACGCCGGCGTTGGAAAAACTGCGCCGCTGGTCAATCTTCCCTGGGAAGATATTGAGCGAATGATGATGGTTAATGCGCTTGGTTCAATGGCCATAATTCGTGCGGTCCTTCCCGGTATGATTGCCCAGGGCTCGGGCGTGATTGCAGGCATTTCGAGTTTGGCCGCTTACCGTGGGATGCCCTTCAGCTCGGCATATTCGGCCAGCAAGGCCGCGCTTTCAACTTTTCTGGAGAGCATGCGGGTGGAAACCCGTCGTCAGGGAATTTCTGTCATCGACATTCATCCCGGATATATTCGTACGCCGATGACCGCCGTCAATAAACATCCGATGCCTTTTCTCATGGAGGTGGACCGGGCGGCCAGTTTGATCCTGCGGGCGATTCTCAGAAAAAAACCGGTGTATGATTTTCCCTGGCAAATGGGATGGTTGCTCCGTATCGCACGCCTCTTGCCGCCGTCCTTTTTTGATCGCGTAGTGGAGCGTAGCGTTCCGGGAAGACGCTAGCGAAATTTAAATCAAACCCCTATCACTGAATTTTTGTAACTGTTCACGGTGATCAGGGATCAGGGGTCGGGGGTCAGGGATCAGGGGCTAGGGTTCCGGTGGTACCAATGATGGTAAGGAATTATCGTAATTTAGAGATTGGGTAGTGGGGCGGATGCTTAACGGATTGCGGATGTCTTTGGAAAAAGAAATCCAAGCAATAGTGCCCGACCCCCGATCCCTGATCCCCGACTCCTGACCCCCGTGAACAGTTACGAACATTTACGGATTTTGGAGTAAATGCTTATGAAAATTAAAATCGTACTTTCTTTCATGCTTATGGTTTTGGCCGCGACAGCCATGGCGGTGAATTGCCCTGAGCTTCAGCAATGCCCGGAGCCTCAGGTGGTAACGCATCACGGTGTAATGATGGTCCTGGAAGGATCGTGCTGGGGATTCTATACGGATGAAGGCCTACGGTTTGAGCTGGTGGGGCAAGTGGGGAAGGAGATTTTCGTGGATGGTCTGTCACTGACCATAACCGGTTGTGACTGTTCTGTCCGCCGCTCGCGCCAAATCGATAATTACTGTATGGTCGAGCATAGACCGTTTTTTGTTGAATCCTATCTAATTGACAATTAGCCGACAACTCAATTCGGCCGCACGTGGGCTATTCAAAAATTCTCAATGTGCGTGACATTGCGCGGAACGCCGGCTGATAAGTCCTGAATTCGGCTTCGGGGGCAATCAGCGTGATATAGAAGATCTCCGCGCCCACTTTGCGCGCGATGAGTTCAACTATTTCAGCCCGTCCGTGCTTCGGCGTTCCCGCTAACGTTACCGTGATGGCCTCAGCCCCCGCCAATCGTCCGCGTTGCCGCTCGTTGATCTGGGCCAGGTAAGGATTGCCGTGGATAAGATGGTCGACTAATTCATCGGTCGATTCCGACAACGTAAGCTTACCGGGATCGGCATGCCGACTGTGCGGTTCAAACAAATTTATCAAAACGCCATAGACAATCCGCTGTTGGTCCCCGGTCTGTACGACGCCGTGCTCCGGCGCAAAAAGCGCTCCAGAACCGCTTTCCAACGCTTTCCAGTTGGCCGGGTACGAAACGGAATACAAGTTTTGTGGATGGCGATAGGCGGCCAGGCGCTGTGAAGGCGGCTCAGGTCTCTGTTGGCTTTCCGGGTGGCTTTTGGTCGGCGTTGGCGCGGGAGTTTTAGGCGCCGGCGGCATTCCGTGCAACCGGCGGCGTATGGCATTAAACTGCATGGAATTCTTGATGGAATGGGGCGCAACCTGTAGCTGCCCAATTTCCTGATTCAGCCGGCCAATTCGATTCTCCGGTGTCGGGTGAGACGCAAACCACATCTCGAACTTGCTCGGCGTACCTTTGCTTAGGTGCTCCAGAGTCTCAAACATACGGACCATCTCTTCGGGATTATAACCAGATCGCACCATGAGCTGGACCCCCGCCAAATCAGCCTGGGTTTCCGCCGTACGGCTGAATTTCATGAAGGTCAGGTTTGTTCCCACGCCAATGCCGAGCTGCGCCAACTGTGCAAAGAGCCCTTTCCCGCCACTGACTCCGCCGAGGAAAGACAGGGGGGCCTGCGCCAACATCGCCTTGGAGACTTGGTTAGTGCCGTGCCGCAACGTGACGTGCGAAATCTCATGGCAGAGGACGCCGACCAATTGGCCTTCGGTATCAGCGGCTTCAATCAGCCCGCGATGAACATAAATAAATCCGCCCGGCAGGGCAAAGGCATTAACTTCTGAGGCGTTGACCAGCTTGAACTGCCAGGGTAAGTCCGGCATGTTGGTGTTCTTTACCAGGGTTTTACCTAAACGGTTAATGTACGCCGTTGAATCAGGATCATTCAGAATTGGCAAGTGCTGCTCGGTTTCCTGTGCCGCCTGTCGGCCGAGTTCGACGTCCTGGGCCGGCGAGAATAGGTTCATGCCAGGTTTAATCTTGGTTTGACCATGCACGGCCAAAAGAAAACCCACCGCAATAATTACGAGGGTAACGGCGATTGATTTAAATTTTTCTGCCTTAGCCATAGTTTCCTCCAAGGGTTTCGACCCCGACAAAACTGTATGCGCAATGTCTAATTATACCGCAACGCATGGCCTGTGACGGCCAAGAGAAGTACCCTCAGTTAATGGCGAAACGCGCCTCGATTCGATTGGCCACCAGGGTGGAGAAAAAAGAAGAAGGCCGACGGGGATAGGTGAAGTTAGAGTATCCGTGTTGATCCCCTGAACCGTTACATACCGACGGCAGGGCTAATCTGATCTCGTATTTTTTGTAACTGTTCACGGGGGTCAGGGATCAGGGGCCAGGGTTCCGGTGGTACCGATGATTGTAAGGAATTATCGTGATTTAGAAATTGGGTAGTGGGGCGGATGCTTAACGGATTGCGGACGGTTTGAAAAAGAAATCCAAGCCGTATTGCCCGATCCCTGACCCCCGACCCCCGTGAACAGTTACTTTATTTGTAACTACTCAGCCAGTGCCTTAAGCTCCGTAGGAGCGGCCTGTTTATAGCAAGAATCGATGCGTGAGTTCGAACAAGCCCCGTAGGGGCGGCCTGTGTAAGGTTGATTTCGTCGACGAACGCCTCCGGACAGGTCGCTCCTACGGAGCTTTAGGACCTACCGTAGGAATCGCTACTATAAACAGGTCGCCCCTACGGGGCTGAGACGCATTGCCTGAGTAGTTACCTTTATTTTATCCTTGATAGGTCTTTTTGCGCAGCGATATTCGATTGGCAATCGCGCCGACCGCCATCAGCAAAGAATTGACCAGCGCCGAATTTTGGCCATAATCAGCGGGGACCAGATTGGAGACCCGCCCATCCTCGACGAACCCCCAAGCCTTGCCCCACTTCTCTCTGTCCTCCTGATCATACACGCCAATGGCAATGCCGCCCTGTCGGCGGACCAGCGAAAAACAGGGGATATCGGTAAATCCGTCCCCTAAGTAAATGATTTGGTTAAACGGAATGCGAAAATCTTCCTCGGGGATTTTTTTGTTGACCTCGAAGGGCGTACTGTGCGATTGTGGGCCGATAATGCCTTTGGAAATATGAAACAGGTAGCGCGTCTTATCCGTGAAGCTTATGACTTTTTTTGGGAACATGATTTCTTCGACCGCGTTGTATTCAAAATCGCTAGCCCAAATTTCCGTAAAATAACGGGCGATTTTGGTAGAGCGCACAATCTCGCCAATCCCGCTGCTGATTACGTAGAACTCCACACGCGCCTCGGCGTCAATGGACTGTGCATGCTTTTCGATGCGGCCGAAAATACGGGTCACCCCATTATAGAGCTTAATCCGCGGTCCCCATTTGGACAAAGCCTCCCGCGTAATTCTCTTCCCCGCCGGCCGCGCTTCAGATTCCTTTATCATGAGATAAAGGTAGGCCGGGATCGGATCCCACCCTGCGTCAATCAAGCTCTGCGCTCGGTTTTTCCAGAAATCCCGCACATCCACACCGAAGCTATTTAAGAAGCTGCTGGTCGTATCCGGCGCCAACGTTTCATCGAAATCAAAAACTACGGCTATTGTGGTTTTCACCAAACTCTCTCCCGCTCCTAAAGGGTCAATGACATTATTCCGCTCATGCAACCGCCCGGGACGCCGACCCCGCGCCTCTACCACCGGCACGCGGGCAACGAGAAGCCCAAGCGGCTGAGAGCGAACTACTATACTCGCCCGACAACCAATTGTTAGTGTACAAACAATCTTAATCAAAATCACCATACTTCCACTTAAATTCGATTATCAGTGATTTTCGCTGAAGCCTAAGTCTCAGAATTAAGGATTAAACGGAACCTCCCCACTCGAACTTTAACTTTCTGTTTCCCAACCACGAGATCGGTGGCGCCCACTTATCGAGATGGGCGGACCGCAGGACCGGG
>JACOSC010000327.1 GCA_016179055.1 Acidobacteriota bacterium | reverse complement strand
GAGAGCACAAATAAAAACCTACAAGCAGTTCAAAAAGCTCGTCGAAAAGTGGATCGATCTCTCCATCGAACACTCAAAAATAAAAACAACCTTGGCTAACCGCAATCAGATAAAATGAAGAAGAACTCGGTACTCTCAAGTTAGTAACTGACAAGATGAAATTGTGCTGAAACGGGCAAAATATTTATTGTAGGTAGCTTTCACGATTTATTCATGCGGGTATTTGACGCTTTTCAAGCGCCTCCAATTTTTTGAATTTTACCTAGTTGGTTCCGGCTCGTCCGGGTTATAGGGCTGGTCATTACCCAAACTTTTTTCGAAAACCGAAGGCTGGCTAAACCGGCCGCGTAGCGGCCAAATGACTCTAGCCGCGCCTTTCAAGGCACGGAAGGTCCGGCGGCGGAAATCCCTTCCGTCCCGATGCTGTCGGGACGATTGAACCGCATCGAACGGGAGGAATATCATGCTATCGCGTAGGGAAGATTTTATTCCAGATTGGCGCCTAGGCCATTTTGCCAATAGTACCATGCGGCGCCTAGCCGGCACGCTCCTGACTCTATTGCCCCTAGTAGGAACCCTCTTAGGGGCCAGTCCCGGTTCCCGCGAGGAAATCTTTTCGGCTGAAGAAAAATTGGCGCGGCCCTCTTCGGTTAAGCTGGAATCGGACGCGGACCGTTTTGACCTGATTCGGGTCTTTGGCTACGGCTGGGGCCCGGTGGATTATTCGCCCGATGGCCGCCACATCGCCTCGGCTGGAGCCAGCGTCGTGTTCCTTTTGGATGCCCAAACCTATCAAATCGAAAGGCAACTCTTCGCCGAGGATACGATGGGAACGATGTCTGTTCAGTGGAGTCCGGATGGTCACTCCGTGGCGGCCGCTTCCTTCGATCCTCCGCGCGTTCATATCTGGGACGCGGCGACCGGCGAACTAAGGGTGCGACTGCAAGGTCTGAACCGGCCCGCCAGGTCCATCGCCTGGAGTCCCGAAGGAAGCCGCCTAGCGGCCTGTGGGGCAAACGAGATTCGGATCTGGGATGTAAAGACGGAACAAATCCTCCGCACTCTAAGCGGGAATAATTCCGTCGCCTGGAGTCCGGATGGCCGGTACGTGGTGACCGGCTTTGATGAGGTGGTTCGGATCTATGCGGTCGAAACCGGGCAGTTGGTCCGCCAATTCGAGCGCCACCGCGCGATCGTGCAAACCGTTGCCTGGAGTCCGGATGGCCGGTATGTGGCCTCCAGCGGGTCGGCCCCGTTTGATCTGACGGTCAAGGTCTGGGAGGTAGAGACGGGTTTATTGGTGTGGACGTTGCCACAGAATGGGGGGGATGCCGCGCTGGCTTGGAGTCCGAATGGCGCCTATCTGGCGGCGGGGAGCGGCTCCATTAAAATATGGGGGGCGAAAAGCGGTCAACTCGTCCGTAGCCTGGGCGAGGGTCAAACACTGGCACTGGCCATACGCTGGATCGCCTGGAGTCCGGATAGTGCGCGCCTGGTTTCGGGAGGGGGTCGGGTAATCCGTCTCTGGGACGTAACCACTGGCGATCGGATCACCTCTCTGCCAGGGCATAGCGGCACAATAGAATCCGTGGCTTGGAGTCCGGAGGGCCGCTACATCGCTTCAGCGGCGACGGATTATCTGTTGAATGACCGAAGTATCCGCATCTGGGATAAAGACACTGGCGAGCCGGTCCGAGTCATCCGGGATGATATATGTCGATACGGCTTCCGCGCCGTAGACTGGAGTCCGGACGGGAAATACTTGGCCTCGGTGCTGCTATGTGACCAACCCAGTATAGTGATCTGGGAAACGGCCACCGGAACGGAGTGGCGCCGCTGGTCCGGATTGGTGGTTTACTCGGTGGCGTGGAGTCCTGATGGACGCTACCTGGCTTGGGGCGCGCTGGATAGAAAGATTCGGATACTAGAAGTGGACCGCTGGGAGATCGTCAAAATCCTGGCAGATCCGATGGAGTTAGGCAGTAGTATCGCCTGGAGTCCTGATGGCCGCTACCTGGCCTGTCGGGCGGGCCGGCAAGAGATCTGGATCTTCGAGGCCGACACGTGGGAAATCGTAAGCCGCCTGCCAGGTCGTAATCATGCGGATTTCATCACCTGGAGCGCGGACGGTCAGTACCTGGCTTCCCGGGATGGGAGCAGCTTTGGCTTGGCGAACCTGATCAATATATGGGAGTTCAAAACGGGAGAATTGATCCGATCGCTGGAAGATATCCAGCAGGTGCGGGGATTGGCCTGGAGTCCCAACGGGCGCTACCTGGCGGCAGCGGAAGTCTATTTTATTCCCAGTATAAAAATTTGGGAGGTGGAGACCGGCCAGATGGTCGCCCGATTGTTGGGTCATACGGATGTGATATCCTCCGTACAATGGAGTCCGGATGGGAACTACTTAGCCTCCGGCTCTTGGGATTCGAGCGTCCGGCTTTGGGGCGTTCGGACTTCCGAGTAAGTGGGCCGGCCGGCGCGGGCCGCCCGGAACTCGGAGCGGTAGAGATTTTGGCTCCAAGGTCTGGCGATCCTTGTGGGCCATAGAGAAAGGAGACCGATACCATGGAAAATACAAAGAAAGGGTTTGTCGTCGGGCGGGCGAGAGGGAGCTGTCTCGGAGGCTTAGCCCTCCTTTTAATCCTCCTGACCGCGCAGCCGGTCGCAGCGAGTTCCCTTGCCTATGTGAGGCGGGGTGACGGCAAGCTCGCGGTCATTGATACGGCTACGCACACAGTAGTGGACACGGTGACTATAACCATGAAAGCTTACCTCAATGGCCTGGCTATTACGCCGGACGGGGCGTATGTCTATATCATCGGCAACGTCAATCCCGGCTACGTCTGGGTTCTGGACACGGCGACGCGCACGGTGGTGGATACGATCGTGGTGGGCAATCGTCCGGTGGACGTGGCGATCACCCCGGACGGGGCCTTCGTCTATGTGACCAGTTATGACGTCCACAAGCTCTCGATTATCGACGCGGCCACCCATAGGCTAGTCGACGAAGTGGCCGTGCGGTATCCCAGTGGGCTGGCGATTACGCCGGATGGAGCCTACACCTATGTGGCGAGTACGGATGGCCCGCCCAAGAGTTTCGAGGGTCACCTGATCGTAATCGACACGGCCACTCATGACCGGGTCGATTCCATCGGGGTCGGTGTAGGCCAGCACCCTCAGCACCTGGCCTTCACGCCGGACGGGACCTTCGCCTATGCTATCACGGTGAGCACCCTGGCGGTCATTGACACGGCCAAACGCCGGATGATCGCCTCACCATCGTTAGGAAAGGTACGTAACCCCATTGAGGTAGCTATCCATCCCGACGGCGCTCATGCCTACATAGCGGATGCGTCCGGGAGTACTATCTTGGTGTTCGACACAGCTACTCACACGCTGGTTAATAGCGTGAGGCTACTCGACCCGGTAAGAATGGCCTTCACCCCGGATGGAAGTTATCTTTACGTGACGCAACCCCTGCTCAATACCGTCTCGGTGCTCGACCCTGAGACGCTGGAGGTTGTGGCGACGATCCCAGTGGCCCCTGGCCCAGGCAACATCGTCATGACGCCTTGAACCGAGATCCGACCCGAACCCTTCCGCTGCGACGCCGAGCCGATAGAATTTATCCAGAATGCGAAAGCTTTCAGCGAATTGTCTTGACCAAGTGTTTGATGATTTTTTACGCCCACGCGCTCTTAGCCAGAAAATAATACCAGCCGACGAGCTTGCGACACGGCCCACACCTGGCGGGTGGGCCACTGAATCTTAATGACATTCCTTCTTCGCTTCGTTGACAGGATTGGCGGTTTTTGCTAGGATGAGCCCGTTCATAAATGGGTGAGCAACATGAGGTGGTAATGCCGGCCACCGTTAGACGGGCTTGCCCGCATGGCCTGTCGGGGTTGCTTTAATGAGTTCTGTTCTTTATAGAGGCTTGGCCGTGATGGCAAGGCTATACCGCAGTTTAGTATTTGCCGGCGTCGCCCAGTCGAGCGATGTCCAGACAATCAAGGTAAGGGGAGGAGGCAATTATGTCGATCCTGATGAAGAGCTACTTTTATGGGGGCGTGGCCTTGCTCATGGTCAGCACGTTTCTGTGGGTTGGTTGCTCATCCAGCCGTAGAAGCGACAAGGGCAACACGGCAGGAAGTGGTAAAGTAAGCGTCGACCACCAGGGCCAAGGCGATAGCGGAAAGCTAACCATTAAGTCGGACCAGGGAGAGACCGTTATCACGTCAAAAGCCGGCGAAGGTGACTTCGATGTTCCCTTTTATCCGGGCGCCAAAGCGGAGGAATCCGGCTCCTTTGCCATGAACAGCCGGGTCGCGGATGAATCGGATCGCTGGTCCATGATTGTTTTGCTGACGAAGGACCCTTTCGAGATGGTCGTTAAGTTCTACAAGGAGAAAGCGGCCGATGCTCAGTATTTTGAAGCCTCCTCTGAGCAAAGTCAGTCCGCCACTTTCGTGCGCAGCCAGGGTGATAAAGGACCGGTCACTACCGTGTTGATTACGCGCAAACGGGAAGACGCCGAAACACGGATTCATATTTCCCGCGCAGCCGGAAAGTAATCGGGTTTCTCTCCTGAAGATAACTCCGGCACAACAGTACCGGTTGCGGTAGCGACCGGGTGCGACGCGGCCACGGCTTACCCGCCCGCTACCGCAGGCGGTTCTGTTTTCATTAGTTTCACGCCCGGTCTGAAACTTTCGCTTTTAGGCGGAACCGCTTTCATCAGGTTTTACTTTTGACATGAATCGAAACCATGTACCCATTTGTTAGCCCCAGCGGGGCGATATGTTTATAGTCATGGCAGCCTCTAATAATTGAGCTCCGTTAGGAGCGGCATGCCTAGACTATGTCACTCCTAACGGAGCTTAATTTGGGGACGTTATTGGCTATAAACATTCCGCCCCTACGGGGCTATTGCGAGTTTCAGGAGTCACCTTTGAGCACGCTCTTCAGCGTGCTACTTTCAGCCGACTTCAGTTGGTAACGCGACTTTCAGTCGGAGGTGGTTGATTATTTATCATCGATTTGAGAATGGCGGTTACACAGGGTCCATAAAAGCCTCTACAGCATGGACCCAGCGCCAGTGAAATGCTCATGCCCGACTCTAATAAACCAAAAGTCTTTTTCCCCAATCGCGCGCTTCAGCAAGGAATCATTCAAGTGGGGCAACGGTTAACGCGCGCGCGGCTGTGGTTATGGCCATTCCTGCGCGCTTATGGGCCGCGGCTGAGCAGGAATGTCGCGGTTCAATATGCGATCGTAAGTTTTATAACCATTCTCATTCTTAACTGGCGTTGTTTCGACAGCTATTTTGTAGGGGACGACTTCTGGCTGATCAGCCAGCTTTATCACGGTTCTATCCTTGATTTTCTCAAAGCGCGTTTTGGCCTAATCCGGCTACTATCCGATGCCTCCATCAAACTTGATTATCTGTTGTACGGAACCAATCCACTAGGCTATCACGTCAGTAACGCGCTATTTCAGTTCGCCAACTCGGTCCTCGTCTTTTTGATCATCCGCCTAATCTCACGGGGTCATCTGGCATTGAGCTTTGTGGTTGGATTTCTTTTCACGGTTAACCCGGTGCTCTTCCAGTCGATCGCATGGATAACCCAGCGTGGCCAAGTTATGGCCACTTGCTTTTTCCTCCTCAGTTTTTATGTGTTCCTGCGCTTTCGCGCAGGCGGCTCGCGCAAGCATTATTGGGCCTCCGTCCTGTTCTTCTTTTTCGGTTTGCTGTCGAGGGAAGACGTTGTGGCGCTTCCAATCATGTTGGTCGTGTATGATCTGTTGCAAGATTTCAAACTCACGGTGTCCGATCTTAGGGTTCAAAGCAATATACTGGGATTGATCCGAAGAAATATACGAGTTTGGCTCCCTTACTTCGGATTGCTGGCGGCCTATTTTGCTTTGCGCTTCATGTCCTTTAGAAGTGTTGCCGGATCCACGTGGCATGTAAATTACGCCATGGGCACAATGCGTGTATTAGAAAAAACAGTCATATTCTTAGGCTACACATTCTTTGGCCTTCCGCCCACGATGGCGCGCATGTATGGCTCAATTCCCAATTCTGAATTTTACACGTTGGCGCTGCTATTCCTAGCCGGTTTTATTCCGCTCTTTGTCCTGGTCTGCAGGAACCCCACCACCGATTGGCGAGTGTTTAATTTTGGCTTGGCATGGACCCTGGTGTCCTACCTCTTGCACCTGTTTTATCATCCCGCGACTCCCTGGTCGTTTAGTCTTCCCGCCATGGGAGTCCTGTGTATGGCGGCGGCGCTGATTTTTTCTTTGCCGTGGAATAAGGCCGCCTGGGTCATGTCCATACTGCTGATTGGCTTATATGCGGGGCGCCAGTTCCAGTTCAACGCTCATTTTGGCGTGGCCGGATCCTACACTAAACAAATAAAGGAGACGATCAACGGCGAGCTCGGCTATTTGCGAGCCGGGGACAAGCTCGTCTTGATCGATATTCCGGATATGTACGGAACGGCGTGGGTTTATCCTTTGACTATGGTATTAGAGCGCGCTTTGGAAAAGCCGTTCAGCGATATGAATATTCCAAGCGCGTATAACATTCAGCGCGTGGTCACGTATCAAGATCCTAATTATCCGGAGCCTCGGTCCAGTTTGATAGAAGTCACTCGTGACGCCGCGGCCGGCCTGCCCCGTACCTCTCATCTCTTCCGCTGGAATAAGCACGTTGGCCGTCTGCATGAGATTTCGTTCTTCTACCGGCTGGATAAGGCTATTATTGAAACT
Source organism: Acidobacteriota bacterium (assembly GCA_016179055.1). Classification (GTDB taxonomy): domain Bacteria; phylum Acidobacteriota; class UBA6911; order JACOSC01; family JACOSC01; genus JACOSC01. The sequence continues at coordinate 15,411 of JACOSC010000327.1, read as the reverse complement.
AGCGGGAACGGAAACGTCCAGGTTGTCCCCATATACATCAAGGGCGATACGCGTTTGGCCTTGATTGAGCTGCCGACTTCCAAGGTTACCTACTACGTGAGGATCCCTATAAAGGCCAGCTTGTCCTTCGCGATTACTCTGAATCCCGAGACTTGGAGACCGGATTGGGGCGATGGCGTGCTTTTTGAAATACTGGTCAAGGACCAAGTGAAGGAAGCGAAATTGTTTTCCAGATACATTGACCCGAAGAATGACGCGAAGGATCGCCAATGGCACGAAGCGACAGTAGACCTCAGCCCGTACGTTGGTAAGGTGATTTCATTAACTCTGATGACGTCACCGGGACCCCGGGGCGACGATCGCTACGATTGGGCAGCATGGGGGAATCTCGAGCTGGTTCCGCTGTATTAGAGATCGCTCGGCCCCACCAAACGAATCCGTTTGAAGTGAATCTTGCCGCATCTTAACATGAAATTCTTTACGCCCAGCCGACTGACTCTGGCGGCGACGTCAGTAATCTTGCGACCGTCGACGTCAACCGCGCCGGCCTTGATCAGCCGGCGGGCCTCAGACCTGGAAGAAGTCAATCCGTTTAGCGCCAGTATATCGGCCAGTGTCGGATCCTGGCCGGGTTCCACTTTAAAATCCGTTTCTTCGACTTGCTCCGGCTGCTCGTGTTGCTGGTGTACGCGGCGGAAAACAACATCCGCGTTGAGGGCCTCATCCAACGAATAGAAATCGGCGACGATGCCTTTGGCCAAGGTACGCTTTACTTCCATCGGATGCCGTATCCCATTGGCCACACTCTGCCTAAGTTCCTCTATTTCACTTAAGGAAAGGTCCGTCAGCAGTTCATAGTAGCGAAACATCAAAGCATCACTAATGGACATGAGCTTGCCGAACATGGTCTCCGGCGGCTCGGTGATTCCGACGTAATTGCCAAGAGACTTGCTCATCTTTTCCACGCCGTCCAGCCCTTCGAGTAGAGGCATCATCAGGAGGACTTGGGGCGCCATCCCGTACTCCCGCATAAGATCGCGCCCAACCAGTAAATTAAATTTCTGGTCGGTACCGCCCATTTCCACGTCCGCCTTGAGCGCCACCGAGTCATACCCTTGGGCCAGTGGGTAAAGCAATTCATGGATGGATATGGGTTGCCCGCTCTTGAGGCGCTTGGCGAAATCATCGCGTTCCAGTATGCGCGCCACCGTATATTTAGCGCATAAGCGCAGCATTTCCTCGCTGGTGAGTTTGCTCAGCCAGCGACTATTAAAATCAATGACCGTGCGTTGCGGATCAAGTATTTTAAAGACCTGAGTCCGGTACGTATCGGCGTTTTTCAAAATTTCTTCGCGTCCTAAAGGGGGACGCGTCTTGTTGCGGCCGGTGGGATCGCCGATCATTCCAGTAAAGTCGCCGATTAGAAATACCACCGTATGGCCAAGGTCCTGAAAGTGTTTCATCTTGCGCATGAGGACGGTGTGTCCCAAGTGTAGATCAGGCGCGGTGGGATCGAAGCCGACCTTAACCACTAAAGGCGTTCCCGCCGCTTGCGCACCTTTCAATTTGGCGCGCAGTTCCTCTTCATTAATTATCTCAACCGCACCCTTGCGCAGGTATTGCAATTGCTCATCAATCGTCATAATAATTGCGCGGCCTATTACGATAAAGCCGAAGCATTAACCGGAAACGGTGGGTTCCGGCATTTTCTGGATACTGGAATTATAAGGGCCTCGCCGTTGCGAAACCCCCGCCCGCAACGCACACGCTTCATGCGCTTGCTTACGACGCATTATGGCGTCAGCGGCAGAGTGATCCGCTCGCCCTGCCGGGCGCTGCGATAGCAGGCTTCGACCAATTCAATGGATTTGTAGCCGTCCAGCGCCGTAACGGGAGTTTGTCCGCCACTCACAATAGCGTCGATGAAGCGCTGATTCTCTTCAACGTAGCCCCAGCGGTTTTCCCAATGCTTTTGGGTAAAGTCATACATGAGGCTTTCCTGCTCGTTGCCTGGGCTGTAGCGCACCTTGTCCATCTCCATGGTTTCAATAGTAGTGTGATCTCCAAAAATTTCAATTCGCTCAAAAGGGAATAACCATGAAGCATGCGCCGAAGATGTAAACGTGGCGTGAGCGCCATCGACGAATGTCATAAGAATGGAGAAATCATCCAGTTCATGATAAACATTGGAACGCGCTAGGCAGGTTAAACTGTCGACATCGCCGAACAGCCATCTTGCCATATCCAACAAATGGATGGGTGTCTCGTAAAGGAAGCCGCCGGTTTTCTTGGGATCAGCGACCCAGTGGGGTTTTTTTAGCTCGCCACGATTCATTTTGATGTGTACGGAGTAGGCGGCCACGGCTCCTTCTTTCAGCAGCCGGCGCGTGCACTTGTAAACGTCGGCGAACCGCCGATTATGCCCGATCTGATAGAGGGCGCGACTACGCTCGGCGGCTTCCAGTAGGGCGCGGGCCCCGTTGAGGCTGGTGGCCATGGGTTTTTCAGAGAAAACATGAATGCCTCGCTCCAGAGCGGCTATCGCCAAGTCCTGGTGGGCCGCGTTAGGAGTGGTTATGTAGACCGCGTCTGAGGCTTCAAAAACGGCCTCCGGACTGCCGGCCGCTTGGCCGCCAATGGTTTCAGCAAACGCGCCGGCGCGCTCCCGCACGACGTCAAACACGGACGAGAAGCGGACGCGTTTATTTTGGGCTAATATGCGCGCATGAGTTCCGGCAATGGAACCTGCACCGATAATCCCGACACGAATTTCCAACTGGGCACCTCCCGGCGACAAAAAAGTCTAACCGTTCACGCGGATCAGGGGTCGGGCGATACTGGTTTGATTTCTTTTCCAAACCGTTCGCAATCCATTAAGCATCCGCCCCCCTACCCAATCTCTAAATCACAATAATTCCCTACAGTCATCGGCGCCCCCAGGCCCTTAGCCTCTGATCCCTGACCCCCGATCCCCGTGAACAGTTACAAAAAAACTTTGCGATTAGGACGCTCGGTTTCCTATTAGGATTGGAGAGACACGTCTACGGCTTAACCAACCGGCGATGCGGCTCCCCGCCGTAACCGCTACAGAGTAACATCAGGTACGGGTGTGAGTCGACCGCGATCCGGCATCAGCAGGCGAGTAACGATTTCGTCGTTCAGTAAATGTTTTTCGATAATTTCAATAGCGTCGGCCTCTGTGCCGACGCTATACCATACACCTTCCGGATAAACGACCACCGTTGGGCCAAACTCACACATATCGAGACACCCGGCCGCATTGGCTCGCATGCGCCCCTTTAGGCCGCGCTGAGCCAACTCTCTCTTGAAAACGTCTAGCACAGCGCCGGAGCCTTTCTCTGCGCAACACCCCTTAGGGTGTCCAGCCGGTCGTTGGTTGGTGCAAACAAATATGTGCTTTTCGTATCTTGGCATACCCGCGTATCTTCTCTAAAAATACTCGGTAGCGCTGGCATCCCTGCCGGCGAGTCCCGTCGCGGACCGAGGCCACCTTGCCCCGACGGTAGTCGGGGCGCTCCCAAGGGGTATCGTTGTTATTTTCATAGGTCCCCCGGCATCCCCGCCCGCTACTGCAGGGGGCGCACTATTTCTTTCTCAGGTTACTCGCGAGCCTATTGATAATCGCGTGGAACTTTAAAAGTCTCTGCTTCGATCTTCCGCTTTTCAAACTTCGTGAGCCTGAGCTCATCGACAACGGGGTTACCGCCGGCGTCGAGACGAGTAATGGTCAAAACCGGAAATCCGCGTGGCAGCTTGTCGAGTAAGCTGCGGTCTCGGCGCGCATAGGGCTCCAGGTTCTTCAAGAAAGGATCCGGTCCTATGTTATAAACTTCATAAAAATTCACGCCCAGCTCTTCGGTCAGCCAGTATTCTACACTTACGGCTTTCCCGCCCGGTCCCGCGTCCGGAGTATAGAGCACCTGAGAACACGGCCACGCCCCTATCTTTTTTGTTAGCCCGGTCGGTCGGTATGCCGTTTTCAGGTCGCGTACGGCTTGCGTTACCGAATCGGCGATATCTTTCTTGAGTTGATCGGAACTTCCGGATAATACTGTGAAAGACTTGGCATCATGGTCAAGAGTGATTATCTTTCCGGTAACTTGATCGATTAGGGTTGTGGATTTTTCATCGATTCTCATTTGCCGGCCATCCAGCCAAGTTTTTATTAACGTCGGATTTCCCGGGGAGCCCTTCGGATCTTTACGGCTCTTGATTTGCTCAAAGTAGATCCCTTCGCCGTGCAATCCACCGACGAGCGCGGCCATAATGATGATAAGAAGTCTTACCTTGATGGAGATTGCCATACAGCTCCTTGCCGACTCATCCGATCACGTTCGACCTTTCAGTAGAAGCGCCCTATTCTACCATAAGGATTCGATGAAGATCAAAGGCACTGGACGAGCCCCGGCCTGGGCTGTCCCCTTTTGGGCGCAGCCGCCGGCGGAGTTCAGTATCGCGCGGACGGACTCCATCGCCTCGCGCAGCGCTCGGGTAGTGCGCTTGAGCTCGAGGGCCGGGCTTTTACCCAGGCTGACCATGCGCAGGGGGGACGCCTTCTTCATTCCGGCATCTCCGTAAGCACTTCTAGGAACCAGGCGACTGTCTTGAGTTCGTTCTCGTCCCGCACACGGAGCGGGATATTCGGCACGTCGGAATTCAGCGAGCGCAGTTCGACCTCGATCGCTTGCTCTTCTTTTCCCTCGATACGTTCGCCTTTGCGATGGTAGCGCTTGAGAGTAAAGGACGCGCCCGTTTCCGGGTCGTGTTCGTCTCGGAGCATCGTCAGGACGACCCTATCCTGGCGCGTTCCTCCCTCATATAACCGGAAGAGGCAATAGTCCTGATCGCGAATCAGAGGCTCCATGGACCTGCCAACGGCCTGTGCCACGAACATGCCCTGGCCGAGCCTGTGCCTTGTGTTCGGCTCGACCCATTCCTGCGCCTGGTTCAATTCCGCGACCAGCCGCCCGTCGCCGAATGCACCCGCCGCCGCTTTTAGAGTGAGAAGCGGGATGCAGGTTCGATGCTTGTCCTGTTCACGGGGAGTCACGCGCCGGAAGGAAGTCGTCACTCCGGCCACCAGGGTAATCCGCTCCTTGTGTTCCTCCTGGGTCGTTGTGGTTTGGGGGGGCCGCGCGCGCAATGCTCTCCGAAAACGCCTCGAACGTGTTCGCCTCCTTGAACTCGATGCCGGTTTCCAGCGCCTTGAAATGCACTTTGCCGCAGTCGATCTTGGCCTGCTCGGTCGGTCTCAAGGCGTCGGCAAACAACTTTGCGCCCTTGGTTTCGACAACGAAGTAGAGACGCTCCTGGCCTTCCTGTTCGACCAGCACCGCCCAGTCAGGGTTGTAGCCGCGTTCCGCGTTGTTGCGGTTGGCCTGGTTGGTTTCGGTTGTGTCGGTCCAGCTGCCTTTCTTGTCGATGGAGAAGTAGCCGTTGTGACCCTCCTCGGCGGCGCGCGTCAGGTCTACTTCCTTGAAGAGCGTGTTGTACTCGGGAAGCCTCGCGGCCCGCCGGTACTCCTCCTCGAAGATGCGGGCGTACTCGCCTTTGACGGGCTTGCCGTCAGCGTCGTATTCCCGGTACTTGGCGACCTCGTCGATGAAGAAGAGCGACAGAACCTTAATCCCCTGCGGGCGCAGGCGCTTCTCCTTGTCGAGGTGCTCGTGGATGGTGCGGCGAATCATTTCGCGTTGCACGGCAAGCGCGTCCACGTCGCCCCACGCTTGGCCCGGCTTGAGGAACTGTTCGCCGCCCGGCACGCGCAGCTCCATGTACTCATTTCCCTTTTCGACCCGGATTTCGCCGATGCGGCAGTCGGCATAGATCGTGCGGTGGCTGGTCTGTTCCAGCTTGTCTCCGTCCTGGACCGTGACCTCCTGCCGCTGGACCCCGCCGGCGATCTGCACGTCCATATCGACCCGCGCCGAAATGGCGCCGCGCTTGTTGCTCACCGATACCAGCCGCACAAAGGGTTTGTTGTGGGCGTTTTCCACGGTGGCCGAGGCCACCTCGATCTGCTTGACCAGCCGCTTCTCGTAGGCGTCCACGGCGTCGAGGCGGTAGACCATGTGGTGCTTGTCCACGTGGGTCGCCGAGTAGCGCAATATGCAAAGCGGGTTCATGGCGTCGAGCGCTGTCTTGCCCGCGCCGGAAAGGCCGCCGTCCACGCTCTGCGGCTCGTCCACGATGACGATGGGCCGCGTCGCCTTGATGAGGTCGATGGGCTTCTCGCCGCCGGTCTTCTCGCTTTCTTTGTAAAGGTTGTTGACGTCCTTCTTGTTGATGGCCCCGACTGTGACGACCATGATCTGAATGTGGGGGCTCGTGGCAAAGTTGCGCACCTGCCCCAGCTTGGTGGAGTCGTAGAGGAAGTAGTCGAAGGGCACGCCCGCGTAGAGACCCTTGAAGTGTTCCTCGGTGATCTGGCGCGATTTGTAAACCCCTTCCTTGATGGCGATGGAAGGCACCACGATGACGAACTTGGTGAAGCCGTAGCGCTTGTTCAACTCGAAAATCGTCCGGAGGTAGACGTAGGTCTTGCCGGTGCCGGTCTCCATCTCCACGGTGAAGTCGCCGGAGGCCATGCAGGTGGAGGGTTGAAGACCGTTCGAATCTGGATGTCGTTCAGGTTAATGAGGAGCTCGTCGTCCAGCAGCGCCAGCCGGTTGCCGATGCCCAATTGATCGAGCCACTCCATAAATGTGCCATCACGTGTCTTAGTAACGGTGAACTCCGTTCGGCAAATCTCCTGCCCCCGGAACAGGTCGCATACGGCCTCAATGGCCTGAAGCTGGTAGTCGAGGTTGGGTTCGAAGTGTAATTTCATGACGGCCACGCTAGAGGCTCCTCACGTCATCTTGTCTCAGGGCTCTATTCTTCATCCGAAACCGTCTCCGTAATGACTTGAAGCGCGGTAATGCCTCCAAAGTCCTTGGCGTTGTGCGTTACCAGGGGCACAGCATGTCGGACAGCGCAGGCAGCGATCCATGCATCGTTGGGTGCAATGGGGTTTCCGTTTCGCTGCCGCTCCGCGACTAATTTACCGTAGCAGCGGGCGATTTCATGGTCATATGGGATCACGACGAAGTTGCGCAGGGTCGTTTCGAGTTTTTTCCGTTTCTCCTCACCCCAGTTCTTTTTCTCTGCACCGAAGTAAAGCTCACCAACAGTGATAAAGGTGATGGCAAGCAAGTGTCCTTGGACATGCGGCGTGTACGCTTCGGCCAACGGGCCGCCCCTCATAAGGTATGAAACAATGTTCGTGTCGAGGATAATCTTGGCGTCGCTCATGACCGCCCGCCTCTCTTCCTACCGGGATGTCTCAACTCGTCAATCGCCGCCTCGAATCCGTCGTTTTCTTCGCCCGGCCATGTGCCGAAGAGCGCCCGCACGTTTGTCATCGGCTGCACGTTCTGCGAACGCGCCAATTCCTCCAGTGTCGGCGATTCCCAGAATGTTCGCGAAATCGGCGTTCCCTGTGGCAGGAGGTCGGCGGCTTCGTCTTGTCGGTCCTCTAGACGCTCAATGTCGTGAATCTTGATGCTTGTTATTTTTTGGGATATGGGATCTTCTTTCGCCTCTCCCACGATGCGGACGTATTGAAGAATGTCCTCCAAGACTTCGTCCTTCTGTTCCTCGTCGAAAAGACAAAGGACCGGGTCTCCAGCGGACGGATGCACACGGCACCGCGTTCCGTGCTCCTTGAAGTCCGCCATTAGTAACCGGCCTTCGATAGTCCGAATGTTTACTTGCGGCCCCTTAATTCGCTCCTGTATCCGCGCGACGCCATTTGGTGTGAACGATGCCTGAACCGCTTTCTCCCGATGATTCAAGGTAAACTCGATCTTGTCGATTCCCTGACTGAAAAGCACCCCTGCATCGCGCCACGCCATTAACACGCCAGTGTCATATCCCGTCGGTAATGCCTCCACAGCCTCGTCTTTTTGAACCGCTTCCAGACCACCAAATGCCTTTTCCAGTATTTCCAAGCCAAAGTCCATTTCCGAGAAGGATGCAACTTCCTGCCTACGCTCGAAGCCCAATACTGCCGCCGGACTCCCAGGCGTCAGCAACACCAAGTCAAGCGCCACCTCGCTCTTGATGTTTCGTGGCGGCTGGCCACGGCGAACGCTCTCCGATGCACCTTGCAGGACTCGCCCGGTCCGCTGAAGCGCCTTGTTCAAGTTGGGGAGAAAGCGCAACAGGTGCGACACCGAGATTTTCCCTGGCCCGACGGCCTTGCCTTCGAAACGAATCTTCAGCAGTGGATTCTGTTCGTTCATAGGTAAACCTCCTGTCTTACTTTCTGGCTCGCGCCTTGCAGTCTCGCTCTCATTACAGGCTCCGTACGTTGGCGATGCCGTTCTGGTTGAGGATGGCGGCGAGGTTCGTCTTGGCCACGTCGTCGGCGAAGGCGCTGTCGCGGAAGACGCAGGTTGTGTCGCCCGCCGGGGCGAGCGCCTTGTGCCACTTGACGATCCCCTGTCCCAGCGGCTCGACCTCGTCTCGGGTAATCATCTCGGCGAGGCAGGCCAACAGCACGCCGCCGCCAATTGAATAAACCTTGAAGGGCTCACGCGAAGCCGTGAAGGACGCGAAAGTTTCCGCCTGTTTTTTCTTCGCGTTCTTCGTGTCTTCGCGTGAAATCTCTTTCGTTTCCATCGGCACGCAGAGGTCGAGGCCGAGCTTGAGCAACAGCTCGTAAACAATGTCCGCGTCGTTCCGGCCGGACTTGACGTGCTCGACTGCCGTCAGAGAGGTTCTCCGCCGCGAGGTTGGGCGATTTCGTTTCAGGATCGTTCGTTTCAATTTTCCTCATCAATTTCTCCGTATTTTGTGTTGGGGCGAAAAAATTTTCGCCCGTACGGGATTTTCACGATCCCTTTCCCATTGCGCCGGGTTGTTGACGATGTATTCGCGGACGCGATTCAATTCTTTTTCGTCACGGATGATATGTTCGTAATAATTACGTTGCCAGGTAGGGGCGAAAAATCTTTCGCCCCGACGGAATCGACGATCACCAAAATCCCATGAACATGATTGGGCATCACAATGAACAAATCCAATTCGACATGGGGGAAATGGTCCGGTATATCCATCCAACATTTTTCCGCCATTCTGCCCGCATCGTTCAACACCATTCGTCCATCCGCCGCATCCCCAAACAGGCAGGCACGGCCCTGCGTGCATATCGTGATGAAATACGATCCCGCCTGCGCATAATCGTAATCTGGTAGGCGAATCGACCGTCTGCCGGCGTTCATAATTTCTCTTTCGCGGCGTCGTGGGCCGCTTCCATGCGCTTGCGTTCCAGGTTCAGTTCCACCTTCCGTGCCTATATTGCGAACCAATCTCATGCGCGAGTCGCTGTGGTTATCGCTTATAGATAGGAAATTGTATTTTCCCCAGGCGGACGAGTCTATCAAATTCCGGGACAGAGAGCAACAAACCCTCCCCGCGTCATAAATATTTGGCGCCGGTGGTGGTCCTGCGAGATCAGGGCCGGGCCGTGATGAGCCACCCTCCGGCTTAAACCTACGCGGTGAGATCGTCAACGGCGCGGTCTCCGTAAACCTCGTCGAACGCTTTTTCTCGTAGCTCGCGGAATTAATGCCGGAGCGCGGATGGGTTTGTGATATACTTTCACCCGTTCCAAAGGAAGTTGGATAGGTATATGCGAAAATCACCATTAGCTATTGTCTTTTTAGTTATCTTCATCGATTTGTTGGGCTTTGGCATATTGATGCCGCTACTGCCGCTCTACGCAGATTATTTTCACGCGCCGCACAGCGTCGTCGGATACCTGGTCTCGACCTACTCGCTCATGCAATTCTTCTTCTCACCGGTCCTCGGGGGAATATCGGACCGAGTGGGGCGGCGGCCGATAATTTTGGTTAGCCTGTTAGGCTCTGCCTTGTCGTATACGGTGTTTGGTCTGGCGGATTCGCTTTGGTTGCTCTTTACATCCCGTATCGTCGCGGGTATCTGCGGAGCCAGCGTGTCTACGGCCCAAGCGTACATTGCCGACACCACAAAACCGGAAGAGCGGGCCAAGGGCATGGGGTTGATCGGCGCCGCCTTCGGCCTCGGCTTCGTATTTGGTCCGGCGATTGGCGGCATGCTGGCGCGTTACGGTCAAAGCGCGCCGCCCTTTTTTGCCGCCGCCCTATCCGGCGTCGCTTTTCTTTTGGCCTTGGGTTTTTTGCCGGAATCGCGCCGGAGCGAACAATCATCGATCGATCCGTTGTTACGCACCTCGCCGGGGCTCCTTAACTTGATTAAAGGGGTTCGGCATCCGACGATCGGACAATTATTCGTCGTGTTTTTTCTGCTGACGTTTGCCTTCTCTAATTTTGAAACCATGTTTTCGCTCTTTTGCAAGAATCGCTTTCGGTTTACGGCATCCCAAGTGGGTTATACCTTTGCATATTTTGGCCTGCTGTCGGCGGTCGTTCAAGGCGGATTGATTCGCCGGATCTCTAAGCGGGTGGGGGAACCGCGGCTACTCATGGCCGGCAGCCTGCTAATGCTCATCGCTTTTTTGATGATTCCCGCCACAAGTCGGGTCCCCGGTCTGCTTATGGTGCTTGGGGTTCTGTCTTGCGGCTATGGCCTGGATAATCCCTCCATCACCAGCTTGATTTCCCGTTGTAGCCGGAAGGATGAGCAGGGAAAAGTCTTAGGCGTGGCGCAGTCGTTTTCCAGCATGGGCCGGATTTTGGGACCGGCCTGGAGCGGTCTTGCGGCTCAGCATTTCGGCTTGACGTCGCCATTCATCAGTGGCGGTTTGGTCATGGGGCTGGCGACCTTGATCACTATTCGGTTACTGAATTTTGGAATGGAAGGACACAACCCGTGAGTGGTTCCGCCGCGCAACCGAAAATAAAATATACCGTCGCGTTCGAATTTTGGTAAGATAATAGAAGATCAGTTGACCTTGTATTCAGAAGTGGAAATACTTTGGAGGATGGGATATGAAGGAACTCATCGAGGCCATTGCTAAGGCGCTTGTGGATAATCCCAACGAGGTTAAAGTGCAAGTTCTCGAAGGGCAACAAACTACCGTGTTTGAGCTGCGTGTCGTCCCTGATGATATTGGCAAGGTCATTGGGAAGCAAGGCCGCACTGCAGAAGCTATTCGAACGATTCTGCAGTCAGCCGGAATGAAGCACCGGAAACGATACATGTTGGAGATTCTTGGTTAGCCGAAAGCTCATGGCGACAATTTGGACCAAGCGAGAGGAGGGGAAAGTAATTGATGCCGGTGAACGATGTTGCCGGCGAGTTATGAAAGGTAGTGGTGTATATGGGCTTGCCTTTTGATAGAGCCGCTAAGCCACGCGCGCTGTACGTCGTGTGTCGATCAGCCTCTCTCTTGACTAACGTCTTATTTGCTCCCTAAAACGAAAATTCATCCTAGTCGAAAATCCCTCTTAATTATACGGCCATCCGCTTTTCAATAATTTGTTGGAGTGAAAACGACATTTGACGATTTTTCCACACGCTTGTAGCGCCCGTGTGATATACGCTTCGGCCTATCCGCCCGCTACCGCAGGTAGTTCGGTTTTACTTTGTCGGGCTAGGAATTAATCTTTGCCACAAGAGAACTGCCCACGCGCATCAAAGTGGGAATGATCTCCCATGGGCCACCGGCGATTTCAAAGGGATACACCTTACGCTTCACCGATGCGCACGAGGCCACTACAACCCTATCGCGAAAGCACTACGACTTGATCGTAAAACAAGCACCAACAAAAATATTCAAAACACTTTTTTAATCATTTGTCGAACGTTAAACATGTATGATCCGAGCCTCCGGCTGGCTCACGAGATGATACTTTTTCACCTTATAGCGAAGCGTATCTCGTGTGATGTGCAGCAAACGAGCCGCCTTGCTCTTGTTCCAGCCGGTGGCTCTCATAGCTTGCTCAATCAAATCCTTTTCTACCTCATAAAGGGCAATGCCGGCGATCGGAAAACCATGGGCCAGCTCCGCCAAACGGGGGCTGACCGGCGCGGCGGACGTTGCCGGGGCCGCCGATTGAGAAGCGGACTCGCACTGGGAGCGTAATTGAACATGCTTCAGCGCGTTGGCGATGATATGACGGAGAATTTCAAATCGATACGGCAATTCCAAAGATACCATTTCATAAGCCCCCGCCGAGAGACAACGGATAGCTTCCTCCGTCATCCCGGAACCGGCCAAAATGATTATCGGAGTTTCCGGACGTAATGCCTGGATTTCCGAAAAGAGCTCCCGGGCCGTCGTATCCATGGGAGAGAACACTAGAAGAAGTAGCGTGGGATCTGCAACCAGTAAGAGATCGCGTACTTGGGAGAGGTGATCTGCGGCCACGACATGATAACCCCAAGCCTCCATTTGTGACAGCAAACCACCGAATATAGTCTGGTCGGTTTGAACCAGTAATAAAGTTTCCTTAACCATGGCAAGCTCACCAGATCCTTTCCGTAATGACAACGCATTACGCTTTGGCGCCGCAGTCCAAGCCGCGGCTGGCCGCTGACCATGAATAAACGGACCTAAGAACTCCGACCGAGTGAAACCAACAAACAACCGGGCGGCGCTCGCGACTTTTGTACACTACGGCCCTGCCAGGTCAGCAGCCTTGTCCCCCTTGTTTTTGGATTGTTGATCTGTATTTCATTATATCAGAGCAGGGATGATAATTCTATTTGAAGACAAGGTGAGATGGACCCGTGGAAAACATCAGGCCTGCGTCATGGACCCGGCGCGCGGGGATTCTTGAGAAATCCATTGACAAACCATGTAAATTCATTGAAAATCTGTAACTGTTCACGGGAATCGGGGGTCCGGGATCAGGGGCCAAGGGCCCGGTGGTACCGATGACTGTTAGGAATTATCATCATTTAGCGATGGGGGATGGGGCGGATGCTTAACGGATCGCGGAGGTCTTTGGAAAAGATATCCAAGTAATAGCGCTCGCTCCCCGACCCCTGACGCCCGTGATCAGTTACAAAAATCTAACCCTCGCGAAGCCAGTGGGCGGTACGTGTAGATTCCTAACCCCAATGGAAATGGATACTGTTTGGCAGGTTGGCCTACGACGCTCTTCTTCTTCCGAGCAATTTTACCAAGTGATACTAGTGATACTAATGGACGGGGCCAAGAGTCATACGGACATAAGGTCAGCCTTCTATTCGTTTGCCGCGCCGGTACCCGTCTGGAAAGGCACGCTTCCTTATGAAATTATTTCGGCCATCTTTGACAACCCAAATCTTCGTTGGATTGATCGCCGGCATTCTCATTGGCGCGCTTTGGCCGGCCCTGGGACAGGCGCTTAAGCCTTACGGCGGCCTTTTTCTACGCCTGATCAAGTGCATTATTGCCCCACTGATTTTTTCGACGCTAGTGGTTGGCATCGCCGGCGCCGGCACATTTAAGCAAATTGGGCGGATTGGGCTGAAGGCGCTGATCTACTTTGAAATCGTGACGACGTTCGCACTTTTCATTGGGCTGGGCGCCGTCAACCTGATGAAGCCGGGCGTAGGCGTTCACCTACAGGCCGATCATAGCAAAGCCAAAGAGGCCGAAGTAACCGGCCATAAGCAGACCTTCGCCGAAGCCGTGCTGCATATTGTTCCGACCAGCGTCGTCGATGCCATGGCTAAAGGCGATGTTCTACAAATAGTATTTTTCTCGGTCCTGTTCGGGGCGGCGGTGGCCGCCGCCGGCCCGCGCGGCGACCCGGTCTTTCGCGCCTGCGAGAGTCTGGCCGAAATCATGTTTAAGTTTACCGGCTACATTATGCATTACGCGCCTTTTGGCGTGGGCGCCGCCATAGCCGCTACGGTCTCCAGCAAGGGCTTGGCAGTCCTAATCCCTCTGATAAAACTAATTGCTACTTTGTATCTTGCGCTCTTTTTCTTTCTGCTGTTCGTATTAGGTCCCGTATGTTTCATCGCGCGGGTCCCGATTCGCAAGTTTCTCTTAGCCATTCGCGAGCCGGTGTTGCTGGCGTTCTCAACCACCAGCAGCGAAGCGGCGTTGCCTAAAGCCATGGAAGCTATGGAGGGGCTGGGCGTGCCGCGCCGCATCGTTAGCTTTGTTATGCCCACGGGTTATAGCTTTAATCTGGACGGCACTACACTATACCTCTCCCTGGCCTCCATCTTTGTCGCGCAGGCCGCGGGCATACATCTCTCGTGGGGGCAGCAAATCCTAATGCTGCTGACCTTGATGATCACCAGCAAGGGCGTAGCCGGGGTTCCACGGGCCTCCCTAGTAATACTGGCGGGCACGCTGGCGTCTTTTGATTTTTCGGCAGACATTGTGGCGCAGGGCATTCTGGTAATACTGGGGGTTGATGAAGTGATGGATATGGCCCGCACGGCTGTTAACGTCGTCGGCAATTGCCTCGCCACATTTGTGGTGGGTCGCTGGGAGGGTGCGATACAGGATACCCCACAAGAGGAACTCCTGCCGCAAGTGGTCGACACGCAACTCTCGTGAATTCCGCGCAGAGCTCCATGCCAGTTTTCTTAAACTCTTCGTAACTGCTCAAGGGGGTCCGCTGATGAGCCTGTTGACAAAAAGTGACCCTACATCGCCCGGTCCCCGAAGGGGACCTGCCGGCGATCGCCATGAACAGTTACAATATTTATTGGAAGTAGCCTTCCACACTTTATTCATGCGGTCGTTTGAAGTTTTGGAAATCCCACCATCATGACCTCTCCGTTCTCACCACAGAGGCACAGAGTTCACCGAGGGAAACGGTCGTCATACAATCGTTCTATGGATACCATCCTTCAGCCGAGGCGCCCCTCATACGTCGCTTCTAGCAGACCCGGCCCCAGCGCCCGATGCACCTTGATGGCGGCTCCGATAATTTGTTCTGTGACTTGTTCAAATCCATTTCTTGGCTTCTCGGTGGCCTCTGTATAACAAGATCGTAATTTCTTGTTTTTCTAACAAGATTTCATGCGGCTAATAGTGCCAAATCGGTTTCACGGAATTTGAGCGCCGTGGCCCACAACCGACGCCATTGACGTGTCACTCGGGCCCCGACCTTGTCGGGGCGTTGTTCCGTGTCCGTCTCGGCTTCGGGCCGTACCTTCTCTGTCGCCCAGCTATGGCGCAAATCGCTGATGCGCCCGAAACTCGCTTCGTCCTGAAAAAAGCACCCTTACTTTCCGCTTCTGGCCTTCACCGCGGCTTTGAACCATGCCCGGCAGTTTTTTTAAACTCGTCCTGCGCCTTCGAATCGGAGTAACCGTTCACGGGGGGGGTAAGACTTCAGATGACCGGTGGAGGGTGATAGGGTAGCCTGTTGATTAGAGCCTGAGCCTATTTTTAGACGGTCATAAGTTTTTGCTGGACAAAGGCATTGCTTTCTGGTATGGTATCCT
>JACOSC010000326.1 GCA_016179055.1 Acidobacteriota bacterium | reverse complement strand
TGTCAGCGAATTGCGACAGGCGATCGAGGCGTTTGTCGCGGCGTATGGCCCCAAGGCGAAACCCTTCGTTTGGCGCAAACGAGAAGTAAGGGGATCCCAGCTCAGAAATACTATCGTTAACTTATGCAACTAAGCACTAGGTACGGCAGTATTGCAGAAGCGGAATTTCAACCCTCCAAATCGCTTGTGGATAAAATCACTTAGCTTGCACAAAACTCTTTGGATTACGCTCTCCTTTATGGTATATTGATGTAGGGCATAGGGAATTTACATACTCAGCAAGAGCCACTGCAAGCCAATGAGGAAGCGAGTGTCCGTTTTCTCGTAGAACCAAATGGACGATTGAGAGGTTGAAACCTTTTTTTGTAATCAGGTGAGTGTGTGAATATTTTGATGGTGTCGCCAACTCCTTTCTTTGCGGATCGTGGTTGTCATATTAGGATTTATCAAGAAGCCCGGGCATTAACCGCGGCGGGCCACCGTGTAATCATTTGCACTTATCACTTAGGCGACAATATTCCCGGGGTTGAAATTCATCGTACCATGAATATTCCTTGGTACAAAAAAATCTCCGCCGGGCCCTCCATTCATAAAATATATTTGGATTTGTTGCTGGTCCTTAAGGCCTTGCAGTTGAGCTTTTCTATACGGCCCGATATTGTCCATGCTCATTTGCATGAGGGGTGCTTTATTGGCTGGGTAGTGAGTAAGCTATTTCGCGTGCCATTGGTTTTCGATGTGCAAGGCCGTCTGACCGGAGAAATTAAAGCGCATAAATTTGTTCCAGAAAAATCATTACGGTATCGTTTTCTGGAGTTGCTTGAGGATCTATCCTATAAACTGGCCAACGCTTACTTGGTTAACTCACAAATCATGGCTGACCATCTGCAGGAAGCCTTCCAGATTCATCCGGACTCCATCTTTGTTGTTCCGGACATCGATGGAGATTCTTATTATCCCCGCACATGGGAACGTGACGCGTTTAAGCGTCAATTGAACATCCCTCTCGATAAGAAAGTGGTTGTCTATCTCGGCTTGCTGACCGAATACCAAGGGCTGGATGGCCTCCTGTCCGTTATCCAGAATATTACGCGTGTGCGAAAAGACTTGCACTTCTTAATCATGGGTTATCCCAACGTTGAACAATACCAGCGTCGTTGTCTGGGGATGAAAATTGATTCCTATGTAACGTTCACCGGGAGGGTCCGCTACCGCCGGATATATGAATATCTGGCTCTGGGAGACGTGGCTATCTCGCCAAAACAGGTAGAGTCTTGGGAAGGAAATGGGAAGATATATAATTACATGACCGCCGGCTTGCCGGTAGTTGTGTTCGATTATCCACTCAATCGGGAGATTCTAGGAAAGTGCGGTGTGTACGCGCGGCCTGATGATTTAAATTCCTTTGCCGATTGTATGCTGCGAGTCATTGACGATCGGGCTTTAGCGGAAGGTATTCGAGCGCGGCTACAACAACTGCGTACCGGCATCTCTTGGGAACACTCTTCAAAATTGCTCACGGATTTGTACGTCTCTTTAGCCAAGAACGGAGGAAAGCTTGCCGAAAGTGTGAAGTTGGAACCCGGTATGTAATCGATTAGTTTCCCTCCGCCTTAAGCCACAACATTGACGATTGATCGGGCGAGCCTGTTTACCGTTATGTTTCGAACTTCAAATCAAGGTCATAACCACGTTATAAACCTCATGTTTTCTTACCTTTTCAAGCCATCATAAAGGGTGGCCCCTAAAGACATTCCACCTGGGTTCGTGAGTTCTTACCGCATAATGTGTCTCTGGATGATTGGGACGCGAAGGCCCGCATTTTGAAAGCGCAAAAACTAGTCACTTAGTTTATAATAATATCGTAACTACTCAGCCGCGTAGCGGCTGATTGAATTTAGGCCGGCCTTTCAAGGCCGGTATAGCTGGTCCCGAGCACACCGCCCGTCGCGTAGCGACGGTTGAAACGCACACGGTCGGGATTCAACCGTCGCTACGCGACGGGGCGTTCCGCCGGTCCTTGCCCGCAGGCCCTAAAGGACCTGCCTAAAGTCAGTGGTCCCTACGGGACCATAACGGCTGAGCAGTTACATAATATCCGTAGAAGGTACGAGTCTTGAGTATGGGCATGGCAAAAATGGTGGTTGTTGAACTGAAATCCCAGTACGAATCCATTAGACAGGAAATCATGCCCGCCATAGATGCGGTATTTGCAGAGAACTATTTCATTTTGGGCGAGCATGCGCCACGCGTGACCAGCGAGTTTTTCAATAAATAGGTGGAGGTTGTCTCCGCCTGGCAATTATCTTGGGTAATTGTACGAAGATTTTTTTAGAGGGAGTTTGAACCGTCTGCCAGACCGAGGTCCTAAACGAGGGTGCTACCTTTTTACGTTGGTTAGACCGCCGGATCCGTCATGATTTGGTTGCTTAGGAGAAACGGGGGGTTGTATCAATGAAGAAGTGAAGGCGTCCTGCTGAGCCTAAGATGGCGGTGGATCCTTCGGAGCCGTCTAGTATAGGCGCCTAACGGCCGAGCGCGACTCGTGGTGAAAAGTGCGGGCCTATTCTGAGCGCCGCCGCGTACGTCGTGTGATCCACACACTATTAAACGCTAGGTGCTGCGTTAGTTTTTGTTTCTCGGTCTAATTTCCTATTTGAGTCTTCAATGAGGATAGCGGCCGATGCGCCGGTTCCTCGCCGAGTCGGGCTAGCGCTTCGGCTGAGAAACGGATTACGTACAATATAGACATGAATAACAAGGTTCAGTTTCTAAAAAGGTCTTGCAAGGGTGGAAATATCCTTTCCGGCATACTGTTCGTTATTGGTGCGGTCGCCACCGTGTCAATTTTAGTATTCCTGTGGATTAGCCGCAGCCGGACGGAGAACGTTGTCTACAGCTTTATTAAGAACAGTCATTTAGCGGAGGATCTCAATGAGCCGGTGACCGAAGTGAATATTGATTTCGGCAACCCCAGCGCGGCTCCTTTTTTGGCCGGCGGTTTCTCGGACCGGATCGAAACCAGTGAGGATGGCAACACGAGATGGGCCGTTGGGCGAGATTCCGAACTGCTGTTCAACATTAACCAGGTCTCCGATAAGACCGCCTATCTGCGTTGTATCCCTTTTTATTATGAAGATATGCTGCCGCAGATTCTCACAATTGCCTTAAATGCGCAGTTCATAACTGACATTGAACTGGATACCGACTGGCTTGAATACACCATCCCACTGCAGGCATCATGGCTTAAGCCTGGTGAAAACGTCATGAGTTTCTCATATGCTCTGGCCACTGTTCCGGCGGAGATCAGCGGGGCAGAGGACACCAGGGCACTTTCCGTAAATTTTGCCTACTTACGGATCAAGGATGCGGCCGTTCGGAAATCCGTTGTTGTGCAACGATGGACTATCGCCGATCAAACCGAAAATGTTTTGGCGATTAACCAGAATGAGGCGTTGAATTATTATATAGAGATCCCGCCGCGCGCCCACATGCGCTTCGATTTCGGAGTGCTTCCCGAGGCATTGGCCCGCCTCCATGACGTCACCTACCGAGTGGCCGTTCAATTGGACGATGACTCTCCGCCCAAAGAAATCGTCAGCATGGCTCTACAAGATGAAACGTTGACATCTACATGGCAACCTCACGATGCCGACTTGACCGACTTTGCCGGCCGATTGGTCCGAATTAGTTTCGATGTATCGACCAAAAGCGGTCGAGGATTGGAATCAACGCCCTGGGCCGGGTGGGGAGAACCGCGGCTGGTTGTCGATAAGAAAAGCGACAGTGAACGACCCAACCGCAAAGAGACGGTCTCCCAGCAGACTCTCGCCCAGAATTTCAACATAATAGTTCTTTTCCTAGATGGACTGCGCGCCGACCATACCAGCCATCTCGGATATTTTCGGCCGACCACGGGCAATATAGACGCTTTCGCCCGCGAGTCTGTTTATTTTGGCCAAGCGGTAAGCGCGGCCAATCGCGAGTTGCCTGCGCATGTCTCCTTTTTCACCGGCTTATTTCCCTATTCGCACGGTATACGGACGGCGGCCGACTTAAAGAACCAGGCTAATCTGTCCAATTGGATCTCCGTCCTCAGGGCTAAGAACGAGAGTTTAACCGCGGCGGCCTTCGTCGATGAGATCGAACTCGAGTCTTACTATAAGGCGATCGGCTTTAAGACATACCGAACACAGATCGTCGGAACAGCGACCAATCCCGAGGCTACGGCCGCCATGCCGTCCGAGCCGGCGTCGTCGGAGGCCACTGATTCTGCGACTATACAAACCCAGGTTAATCCTCCACTGAACCGTTTTCTTGAATCCCTCAAGGCGGCCAGCGGCTGGCTGACCGCTCATGCCAATGAGCGATTCTTCATGGTTTATCAAACCGGCTTCCTACGACCGCCGTTCACCCCCCCGCCCCCCTATGGGCAAATGTTTGATCCCGAGTATTATGAGGACTCCGATCGACTTTTGGGTTATCAAATAGACGAAAAGACCCTGCAAAAGGTTTATAACGGGGAGCTTAAACTTTTGGAACCGGATATAAAACATATGCAGGCCTTATATGACGGCAAGTTGCGATTCCTTGACGTTCGTATCGGTGAACTCCTGAAACAGATTAATCGGTTGAAGCTTGCCGAGAATACCATTGTTGTTTTGACGTCCGGCCATGGACTTCAGTTAGGCGAGCACGCCTTGGCCGGTACCTTGGGTCGCACGCTGTATGATGAAGAAATCCATGTGCCCATGATAATGTACTTCCCCAAACCATTCAATTTGCGTAGCCGGGCTGTAAACTATCAGGTGCGACTCGTCGATGTTTTCCCGACGGTAATGGCCCGTTTGGGAATGCCGCTGGATTATCCTATATCCGGTCTGGATTTGTTGCCGCTACTCCAGGGGGAAAGCATGGACCTTCCGGCCATTAGCGAGTCGATTTCGCCCGCCCTCATTACGTATCGAACGAATGATTGGAAATTAATCGGCCAAGTCAGCGGCCGCTGGGCGGTTCGGCCCGCGTTATATAATCTTCGTCTTGACGCCGCTGAGCGTAACGACTATATCAGGAAACGACCCGTGTTCGCCGGCTATTTGGCACAAAACATTGCCAGTCGTCTATCATTTCCGGATAAATATTTCTAACGAGGCGCGGCCTTACTAAATCATCGGTTCTAACTCATCATGAACATGAAAATGCTCAGCGGTCTGCTGATTTCCATGCGGCCGTCGCAGTGGACGAAGAATAGTTTTATTTTTGCCGCGCTGATTTTCTCTCAGAAACTCTTTCATTGGCCGTTGGCATTAAAGAGCCTTGCGGCTTTCGTTCTCTTCTGTTTTTTATCCGGCAGTGTTTATCTATTCAATGACCTATTTGACCGCGCCGAGGACTGCAATCATCCGATCAAGCGTCATCGGCCCATTGCCTCGGGGACGCTATCCGTGACGGCGGCGATTGTCGCTATCGTATTTCTAACCACTATTTGTTTGGTTGCCTCGTACTATTTGGACTTTTGGTTTGGTGTCGTGGCGTCCGGATATTTTGTTCTAAACCTGCTTTATACCACGCGCCTCAAACACTGGGTCATTGTGGATGTCATGATCATCGGCATTGGGTTTGTGCTACGCGCCATTGCGGGCGCCGTCGTTATCGGCGTGGTGTTCTCTCCGTGGCTGGTGCTTTGTTCATTCTTGTTGGCCTTATTCTTGGCGCTCTGCAAACGCCGGCATGAATTAGTCCTGCTGAGCGGCGAAGCCGCGGCGCATCGAAAGATTCTATCGGAATACAGTCCCTATTTCCTGGATATGATGATCACGATTGTGACGGCCTCGGCGATTGCTTCTTATGCGATTTACACCATGTCGGAAGAAACCTTTCGAAAATTCCAAACGCGCAATTTACTGTATACCATTGTTTTTGTCATCTACGGCATATTTCGTTACCTTTACCTCATCCACCAAAAAAAGGAGGGCGGCAATCCCAGTCGCGTTCTGCTTACCGATCTCCCCTTGCAGGTGGCGATTTTTCTTTGGATCCTTACGGCGACGCTGGTTATTTATAAGAGCGGGTACGCGATGAGCCATCTGATGCACTGAGGCTGTGTCCGCAGGGGCGGTTGCTGACAAAGCTTGCCTTGATCGGGCAAGCCGCCAACGCCGTTTCCCGCTTGGCAATGGCGCCGAATGGATTGATAATGTTCTTATGGCTTCAAAGTACTTGGATGAGCGACTCCTCGAGGCTTATCGGAGTCACCAATATAATTTTTCCTCCGGAAAGCTGGCGGGCCGCGTGGTCTTGGTTTCCGGCGGCACAGGTGGACTTGGATCCGCCTTTGTCGCTTGGCTCCTGTCGCAGGGCGGAATCCCGGTCGTGGGGTACAAATCCAACCATGCCCGCGCTCAGCATGTACAATCGCTTCTCCAATCCCGGTTTTCCCGATCCGTTCATTTGGTCAGCGGCAATATTGAAGAGGAGAGTGTCCGAACCCAATACATGAAAGTCGCGTCCAGTATGACGGGAGTTTTGTATGGCTTTGTTTGCTTTGCCGGGGAGCCGGCGCGACTGCGTTTTGAGGAACTGACCTCCAAGGCCGTGGGGGACTCCTTGGCGGCGAATTACATTGGCCCTGTGCTGCTGGCAAAACTGGTGGCGCAAGCTCTGATCGAGCGAAAGGCTGAGGGCAGTATCATTTTCATTTCCTCCGTGCAGGGGGTCGCGCCATTCGAAAATAGCCTCAATTACGGCGTGCCTAAAGCGGCACTCATCCATGCCGCGAAGATCCTGGCCAAGCAATGGCGCAAGGAACGTATACGTGTAAACGTCGTCGCGCCCGGCGCCACTGTGGTTGGAATGGCGGAAGCCAGCATACGGTCCGGCAAGTATGACAAATACATTGAGAGCCAAGCCATAACACGCTTCGGATATCCGGAAGACGTGGCGCTGACCATCGGTCTTCTCTTGCAGCCGGACGGTTACATTACCGGTCAGGTGATAACGGTGGATGGCGGTTTATCCCTTTGAGTGTTTTGGAGGTTGTCGCATGGAGATCGTTAGAAAAAAAAATTTCCTGCGGCTCATGGTGGCCGCCTGGCTAGTCTTGTGTTACGCTACCTTACCTAGCTTGATTTATAACAACGGCGTCGGCCTACGCGCGGCCCCGCAGACAAAAGCGGTTGGGGCCAATCTACTTACTGGAAAAGCCCCGCATGCGCGCGTGGAGGAAATCGCGCAGACTTTGGAGTACGAACATCTTCGGCATCGCAAGGGACCGTCCAAGCGCTATAAGATGTCGGAACTTGAAATCAATTCGTATATAAGCTACAAGATGAAGCAGCAACCGGTGAAAGGTATGAAGTCCCTGGTGATTAATCTGTTCGAATCCAATCAGTTGACGGCCACTGCCTTGATTGATTTCGATCAAGTTAAGTTGCGCAACGAGGGCATGATGGGCACCCTTTTCAAGAAGCTTATGGCCGGCGATCATTATTTGAAAATGAACGGGACGCTTACTTCCGGCCAGCGCAAAGGCTCGTTTATTGTTAGCCGGGCGGAGATGGGTGGAATGGTTATCCCTAATTCGCTCGTCTTGGCTATTATAAAGCATGTTGGGGAGAAGCAGCATCCGCCTGTGGATCTGACCCAACCTTTTGAACTGCCGCTGGGTATCGAACGCGTAGAGATCTCCGCCGGTACTCTGCAGGTAAAAACCTAAGGAAAATATGATGGATCTTCGTCTTGCGGTCTTTGTGGACTTCGAAAATGTCGCCACCGAGGATACGGAAAAAGACCTTTTTCAGATTGCGGTGGTGCTGGACCGGCTTCGGGAAAAAGGTAAAATTCTCGTCAAACGCGCCTATGCCGATTGGATACGGTTCTCAAAATACCGTCGCGAGTTGCAGGACCATGGCGTGGAGATGATTGAGATGACCACGCGCGGCATGACGCAGAAGAATGCCGGCGATATCAAGCTGGTCGTGGACGCTTTGGAGACGGCCTTCACGCGCGATTATGTCAATTGCTTCGCCATTATTTCTGGGGATAGCGATTTCACACCGCTGGTCTCCAAGCTGCGCGAGTTCAACAAGAGCGTTCTGGGGATCGGCCGGCGCTCCTCCACCAGCCGTCTCTTCATTGAACAGTGCGATGAGTTTATCCTGTACGAGAGCCTGGTGAAACAACGCCAACCTACGCCCGCGCCGGGCGACCTTTTTGAGTCCTTAAAAGACGCCTTGGTGGCGCTGGATCGCCAGGGCGTTACCGAGCCGCATTTTTCACGCGTCAAAGAAACCTTGGCCCGTAAGAACCCGGCTTTTGATGAAGCCGCCGCCGGCTTCAAAACCTTCGGGCGGTTTCTCGAGGCCGCCCAGCGCAAAGGGATTTGCCGTCTGCTACGGGATGCCGCCACTAATACATCCCGCATTACGCTGGCGGTTGATGAGGAGCGTTTTGCCGACGCCGGGGCTCACAAACCCTCCGCCCGCGCTCCCCGCACTGTAGAGACGAAGCTGCGTCCCGGTGAGCCGCTCAATGAGGCCGTGGCGTCGCGGCCCGCACAACCACCTGCCCCCAGTGCCCTTCCGGCCGATGCCTCAGGCGCTGCCGAAGCGTTGCCGCCCAACGTTCCCGAAGTCGTAACCGACTTGCCGACAGAACTGCAGCCCTCACTGTCGACAGAACCGCAGCCCGCACCGCCGGCCAACGAGGTACGGCCGGCGTCGCGGCGCCGCCGCGGATCCGGCGCTCCCCGGGGCGCCAGCACAAAACCCACGACACCTCGGCGACCTCCATCGCGGGGTGGGCGCTCGCCGAAGCTGCCCGGCCTTACCGGTCAGGATGGATGAGACGCCTCAATCCAAACACCAGAACTCAGATGCTTCCAGGGAAAAAACTAATGTAATTGTTCAGCCACGCCTTCGACCAAGCCGGAGGCTTGACAGCCATTAGCCGGTGGTTGAGCGCAGCGATACCACCGGTCAACGAACGAAAAAAAGGAGGCACCCTGGAGGGGTGCAAGCAAGGGCCAGACGGCTCGTGCTGGCACACCGCCTGTGTGCGCCGGTTTTCCTGGCGTGCGTTCCGGTGGCGTCGCTGCGCTTAACCACCGGCTAATGGCTGG